>NZ_FMYP01000101.1 GCF_900096565.1 Williamwhitmania taraxaci | reverse complement strand
GCATGATCTTAAATTCTTCTGATTCCATCTTTTCTCTTTTCTAATACAAGTGTAACACTTTTTTGTAGTAGACAGAGTTTAGTTTACATACTCCATAATTATTTTTCTTTCTTATTGTTTGTATTCTTAATTAACTGAAAATCTACTAAACGTCATAATTAATCCTATTCTTTACTTTCCTTTTTAGCCATACTGAAAGCTATTGCTATTGCCTGTTTCTGCGCCTTTTTGTTTGACTTTGGGCTGGATGTCCCTATCGTCCCCTTCTTATGGTAACTATGCATGAGTTCTTCTATGTTCTCAGATATTACCTTTTTCGACTTCCCCTTTTTTAGTGGCATCGTCTTCTGTTTTTATATTTTAAATGGCTAAATCAATTATTTGTGAATTATACAAGTTATACTGCTTCCTTTGTAATTAAATTTTTATCAACACGAAGACTTGCTAATTGCTTAAGAACAGCATCCATCATAGGCGGAGGGCCACATACATAAAACTCTTGATGAACATTTTTGATGTTGGTTTTTAAAAATTCTTCAGTTATCATTCCATGATGATATCCATTCACCTTTTCATTTGATAAGATATTGATGAAAGCATCGCCTAACATTTTCTTAAATTCCTTTTCAAGAATAATATCTGCCTTGGTTTTATTGGCGAATACCAAAAGATTGTTGCCGATTTTGTTTTGCCTCTGAAGATGCCTAAAAATAGCAATGAAAGGAGTAATACCTGCGCCTCCAGCAATAAATACGCCTTCTTTTTCATACAAAATGGCTCCAAACACATCATGTAAAATCAACTCATCATTCTTTTTCAGTTTTAGTAACTCGTTGGTTACTCCCTTATGCTCCGGATACGTTTTAATAGTAAACTCCAGATAATCGTCGGTAGGCAGGCAGGTAAAAGTGAAAGGTCTTTTTTCTTTCTGCCAGCCTGGTTTGTTGATTGTAACTTCAGTTGCCTGTCCGGGGCTGAATATATAATGATCCGGTTTGTCGGTAACAATTTTTATCACATCATGAGTGACCTTTTCAGTTGAACTAATTTTTACAATCTGATTCATTGTATGTGATTTATGTGCATTAGAAGTATTAACTGTTGATGTAATCTTCATTGAAAGGATAGATTACAGTTAAAATTCCGAATGCAAGTTGAATTTTTTATCATGAAAAGGGCTTACACAACTATGGGGAAAAGTTACATAATTCACACATTCACTGAGCGTATCTTTTGTATGTGCCGTCAATTTTTTCAGCCAGATCAATATCATGGTGAGTGATCCCTTTGGCCGAATGGGTGGACAAAACGATAGATACCTTGTTGTAACTGTTGCTCCAATCAGGATGATGATCAATTTTCTCTAATACCAAAGCTATTGCAGTCATAAAAGAGAATGCCTCCACAAAGGTTTCAATCTTAAAATCTCTTTTAATTGCGTTTCCCTCAAAAGTCCAGTCTTTTAAATTTAGTGCCAGATAACCGGCAATTTCATCTTTAGTTAAAGCTTTCATAATTGATTCATTAGAATACATATTAGATAATCAACAAACTATCATTCTTATTGTTATAAAAAACAAAGGAAACTTAATTATGCATAATCGTCAATGATTTAAAATAAGCAGAACGAAAATTAGGATTAAACACCATTGACTTAAAATGTGGGAATAATGTAAATTTCCATCAGAAATGTGTAATTTACCTGCTTGAAAAATGGAGTAAATTTGTTATTTTAAAATTAGCATCGTAACTATTTTTAGCATTTTCAACAACACAACATGCTATTTAGGTCTTATGTTAATTGAATTATTCAAATAATTAATTAGAAGTCCTCATGAATGGGATTGAAAAAATAGCTGGAAGAATTAAATACTCTTTTAGTTGATGGACTCACTCCCAACAATCAACGTATGGTTTATTCAGCAATATGTAAAACTAGGGTTAGAGTAAATATCAACCTTCATTAAATTTACATCTATGGCATTCGATTATCCAATAGTTTCATGGTTCGACAAGAATACGGTAAAGCATCTACGGTTCCTGTTTTCTTTTTTTCTACTGCCTGTTTTTCTGTTCGCACTCAGTCAAACCAACGAAATAAATTGGGTAAATACCGTTCTGGCTTTCCTTATTTTGCATATTTTGGTTTTCCCTTCAAGCAATGGCTACAATAGCTATCAGGATCGTGACGAGGGCAGCATTGGCGGACTGAAATATCCTCCAAAAGTTACCTCCAATTTATATTATGCCACCTTGTTGATGGATATTCTGGCACTTTTGGCCGGTTTTTTAATTTCGGTTTATTTTTCGCTGATGGTATTGGTATTTATTCTCATGTCGCGGGCATACAGTTACCGCCTGATTCGTCTAAAAAAATACCCTATCATCGGATTTCTGACCGTGTTTGTGTTTCAGGGCGCTTTTGTATATTTGATGTCTTCCGTTGCGATAAGTCGTGTCAATTGGGCTGAATTATTTTCTGAAAATTCTATCATTTGCATGATTATTTCCAGCTTATTCATTGGCAGCATCTATCCCTTAACCCAGATCTACCAGCATCAGGCAGATAAAAACGACGGTGTTATTTCAATCAGCTATAAATTGGGCTATACCGGAACTTTCGTTTTTTCAGGGTTGCTTTTTGCAGTGGCAGTTCTGTTAATGTTCTTGTATTTCAGCATAAAACAACAAACCTTTGCCCTTATCATCTTCTTACTGATGATGCTCCCAGTTATTTACCGGCTTTCCGTTTGGTTTGCAAAAGTGAGGAAGGACTCCAAACATGCAAATTTTGAGAATACAATGAATATGAATATGCTCACCTCAGCCACAATGAACCTTTATTTCTTACTATTAATTTTCAATCGCTATGGAAACTGGTTTTAATGAAAGTAGAATAATTTCAATCGGAACTGCTGTTCCTGAATATTCAATGAGTCAGGATACGATTCTTCAGTTTATGCACAAAGAATACCAGGATCCAACTGCTTCCCGTAAGTTAAGTGTATTGTTCCACCAAAGCGCCATTAATAGCCGACACTCTTCCATTCCTGATTTTTCTGACACAGACGAACGTTCGCTCTTCCCGCTTAACCACGAAATTCCTATGGTGGCCGAAAGGATCGACGTTTTTAGACAAAAGGCATTGCCACTTTCTGTAAAGGCCATTGAAAATGCATTTAAAAACATTCAGGTTTCTGTTGCTGAATTTGGGATAACCCATCTGATTACGGTTACCTGTACCGGGATACTTAATCCGGGACTTGACATTGAATTGATGGTGGAATTGAATTTATCTCCTGATACGTTCCATACCTCGCTTAATTTTATAGGCTGTAACGCTGCTTTTCCTGCCTTGAAAATTGCGGATAGTATTGTGAAATCAGAGCCAGACGCTCGGGTGCTGATTGTATGTGTCGAACTTTGCACCTTGCATTTTCAGCCTAAAAACGATAGCGACAATTTGCTTTCGAATACCATATTTGGTGATGGAGCTGCTGCAGTAATAATGGTGTCTGAATCATTTGCTAATGAGCAAAATAAAAAAGGATTTTCTTTGAAAGGATTTAGCCCGATACTTCTCAAACGCGGAAAAGATTTTATGGGATGGAAGGTCAATTCTGTAAATTTCGAGATGATACTTGATGCCGGAATACCTGAGTTTATTGGGGAGGAACTGGGTTTGTTAATGGAAGCCGTATCTGATAAACTCCAACTCACACCCGATAATATCAATCACTGGGCAGTGCATCCAGGAGGCAAAAAAATACTGCAGGCAGTTGAACGCGGATTACAACTGAAAGACGACGAACTAAAACATTCTTATGCAGTACTGCGGAATTATGGAAACATGTCGTCGCCCACTATCTTATTTGTCTTGAACGAACTGTTTAAAAGCAATCCCGCTTCTGGAGAAACTATATTTGCTATGGGATTCGGACCCGGAATAAGTATCGATACGGCTTCAATGGTCTGTCATGGTTTCGTTTAAAAATCGGTCTGGTCAGTCTGAAATGATGGATGCTCCAGATATTCCGGTAAAATTACTTCATAAAAACTTAGGTGAACTAGATATTCTGAACCGGTATCTTGGAGGTCATTCTATTTCTATTGAAGGCATAAAGCGGTTGATGATAGACCGGAGAAAAATTTATCATATAGTCGATTTGGGTTGTGGCAGCGGCGATGTGCTGAAATATATTGCCCAGTGGGCTCGATCAAACCAATATGAGGTAAAACTTACCGGGATAGATAAAAATCCTGATGCAATACAATACTTGATTAATAATTGTTCTGATTATCCAGAAATTACCGGAAAAGCGATCGATTACAAGGATTTTCTAAAGACCAATCCAAAGGTGGACATCGTTCATTGTTCGCTGTTTTGTCATCACCTGAATAACCAAGAACTTTTGGAACTATTCAGTTATTTGAAAACCTATACAAGCGAAGGTTTTGTGGTGAATGATTTACAGCGAAGTCCGATTGCTTATTATAGTGTCTGGTTTCTAACTAGGCTCCTGAATGGGTCAGCTTTATCAAAGCATGATGGACCAATTTCGGTATTAAGGGCATTTACCCGAAATGAATTGGAACAATTATTTCATAATGCTGATATACAAGAAATATCCATACAATGGCGATGGGCTTTCAGGTATTTAATTGTTGCTAAAACTGCCAGATAACGATGGAATCAGATGAAAAAATAACCGTGGATGTTCTAATTGCCGGAGCCGGACCGGCTGGTCTGATGATGGCCTGTCAACTTGCGTTGCAGAATATTTCATTTCGGATCATCGATAAGAAAACCTCACCCGCAATCTATTCAGGAGCGTTGATTGTCCATGCCCGCACTTTAGAGATATTTCATCAAATGGGTATTGCTGAAAAAGCAATGAAAGCGGGAACAACGGCAAAAACAATCAATATTCAATTCAATCATCTAAGAGATACTACTGTTGTTGACATCAGTGAGTTTGGAAAGGGTTTGACCCTCTTCCCACATCTTCTGATGCTTGAGCAATGGCAAACGGAAACCCTGCTGATTGAATTCCTTAATGAACACGGCCATTCTGTTGAAAACAATACTACTCTTTTAACTTTTACTCAGGATAACGAAGGAATTACATCTGAAATTCAAAAGTCTAACGGAACAACTGAGATCATTAAATCCCGGTTTTTGATTGGTGCCGATGGAAACAACAGTCTGGTGAGAACACGATTAAAGATTCCTTTCCCGGGAAAAACACACAAAGCACGACTTTTTATTACTGATTGTGAAGCCAAGTTATCATTAGCCGCCAACCAAATATTTTTTTCATTTGCCAATGATTATACTGCTGGTTTTTTTCCACTGCCAGATAACCGTTGGCGCATTGATGGCCTGATTCCGGCAATTCAAAAGGAAGAAAAGGTTGAATTTGACGATGTCAAAAATTTCTTCGGAAATCCTATTCATTTCGGAATAGAACTACATCACCCACAATGGTTTTCGATATTCAGGTCACACTCACGCTGTGCCAAATCGTTCAGACAAAACCGATGCCTTTTGGTTGGCGATGCAGCACATGTTCACAGTCCGGTTGGTGCACAAGGTATGAATACTGGACTCCAGGATGCACATAACTTGGCCTGGAAATTGGCTTTTTATATACACGAAAAAGCATTAGAAGATTTGCTGGATACCTATCAAAAAGAACGTCGGCCTTTGGCATTGAACATTATCAGACATACCGATCTTGCTTATTCTTTTATGGCCAACAATTTTTTCTTTGTCAGGTTCTTCCGTTTGAAACTTGCTCCATTGTTGTTGCCAATGGTAATAACGTGGTTTAAAAAAAATATCGCGTTACGCACAAAAATATTCATTTCATTATCCGGAATTGGCATTAAATATAAAAACAGCATCCTTACCGATTCGTTATCCTCAGTTAGTTTTCCAGCACATTCGCCCAAGCCCGGTGATCGTTTACCTTATCTAACTTATGAAATGGCTGGTCGGTCCTGCGCTTTAAATGATGGTTTGGATTCACGAACTTTCCATCTGTTAATCTTCGGAAAGCAAGAATTGCCTTCACCTTTTCAAGCGGTAGTCGATTTATACACCGATGTTATTTCAATAAAATACATTGCATATGAATCCAGCACACACACTCTTTTCAAAAGCCTTGGGCTTGAAAATGAAGGTTGTTACTTTGTTCGCCCCGATTTATACATTGCTTGGCGAAGTCGAGAGTTCGACTTTGTAAGCCTCAGTAATTACCTTCGAAAATTTCTAAAATGACGTTTCGGGGCTTTGAATTTGAGGATTAACCGTGGTTTCCTGAACGTATCAGGGATAGCATGACCGATTACCTACGGTTTCTATTCCATACGTTTAATCTTTACCAGCCAGTTTTGCCAATCCTAAAGGAGGCACTTATCAAAACCAATACCATTCATATTCTCGATTTATGATCCGGAAGTGGTGGCGCCATGGAGCGTATTTTTACTAATTTGAACAAACATTCAATGCTGAAATAAAATTACCTTATCCGATCGATTTCCTGCCAATCTAGCAGCATTTAAGGACCATTAGTGGTGTAGGAATTTCGTTTATTGGTATGCCAGTTGATGCCCTTAGTGTGCCATCCGAACTAAAAGGATTTCGAATATTGTTTTCCATTTTACCTGGAATTCAGAAACGACAAGAAACAAATATGGGATGAGCATCGTTTATTTGATTGGTTATCCTGCCATTTAAAATGAAGTATAATAGTGCTATAATCAGAGGATTTATTTTTTAAAGTATTTCCACGTAAAAATTATTGGCAGTGCCTTTTGCAGAAATGAGAATGCATTGACAAGGTAAACCTGAAAATACACACCGGAATACAAACATATCGCCGAATCCAGGATAAACCAAGTTCCAAAGGCAAACAGAATAGCATTGCGTGCCCATGTTTCTTTTCTCTTGAAAGGACCCCAGGCAATATAAGCCAACAAAATATAACAACTGGCAATGGTTCCGCCCAAGGGACCCGATATAAATGCCCTAAATGGTTCTACCTCTGTTGGCATTTCGGAAACATGCCAAAAGATAGAAGCCAATGCATTGTTGTACTGCGCAAAAAATGGATTGGCTCCATAAAGTGCAATAACAATTCCAAATAATGCAAATAGTAGACTACTGTACATTAGCCACTTCTGCCAGAAAATAAAGGATTTTTTTTGATTGGCCTCAGTCATTTGTTTTCAGTTTCTTTTCCAATATTCGCGAGCTTCCTTCTCTAGTTTTGCCAGTCTAGTCTAATAATCGGGAAACTCATTTAGATGTGCCCATGCTATTTTTCCAGTCATCATATTGTCGTCATCTGTAACATCGGTTTCTGGCGAAATTTTACCATGCTCCAATTCAACATTTAAACCCATTGCAAATTCCGTGGGCGTTAATTTATCCCAATCGATTCCAAGATCATCACCGATTTCTTCTGCATCCTTCAAATTGAATTTTGTCATTTCACTTGTGGTTTTAATTAAAGAACTCTCCTAGATGCTTTTAGATTGATTTTACTATTTTCAATATTTCTTTAAACGTAACTTCAAGCCTCAGTTTGGTGATTGAACCCGTCAACCCTTGAACCATTATTAATTTCATTTTAGGTGGCATCCCAATCCATAAATATTACGAATGACCAACTATCGCATAAGTTACACCCTGTTTATTTTTTGTCCATTCGGTCTAATATTGCTTTCATTTGAGCAATCTCTTCTTCTTGTGATTCAATAATCTTTTCAGATAACTCTTTTACTTCCGGGTCCTTAATGTCTGCGTGTTTGCTTGTCAAAATTGCTGACGAATGATGAGGTATCATCGCTTTCATATATTGTTTATCCCCAATTGGAGTTTGTGTCCTAAGTAGGATTAATGATAAAACAAAAACCGATATGCTAATTACCGCAATTATCATGTTCATTTTTTTGTCTGCAAGATTCAACTCACAAATGCAACTTGGGTTAACTGATTATATGTTAAGAGGGGAGAGATAAACCCTAGCCTTTTTCTAGGCCGACTGTTAAGAATATCTTCGACCCACTGAACCTGCTCTTGTGTTATCGTTTTAAAGTCCGTTTTCTTCGGGAAATACTGCCTTACCAAGCGGTTTGCATTCTCGTTAGCGCCGCGCTCCCAGCTGTGGTATGGCCGTGCAAAGTAAAAATTTATTTGCAACTTTTCGGCAATAACCTGATGTGCTGCAAACTCCTTTCCATTATCAGCGGTAATAGTGTGCATTTGGTGTGCCAACGGGGATAGCG
>NZ_FMYP01000100.1 GCF_900096565.1 Williamwhitmania taraxaci | reverse complement strand
GCCGCTCGTAGGCACGCTGCGCCACGTTGCTCTCGTAAATGCCCGTTTTGGCATCCCTGTTCCTGCGAATCTCCCGGGATATCACGGAAGGGCTTCGGTTGATAAACAGGGCTATTTCTTTTTGTAGCTTGCCTTGCTGTAGCATGAGGGTAATTACATACCTTTGCTCTTGGTTGATGTGCGCCATTACAACTTATTTTTAGAGGACTTAGGGGGTAAAGAACCACATTTTTTCCATCGGAGCAGCGAAGGTGAGTAATTCTCATCTTCCTGTTCTGAAAAAATGCAATTCCTTTCTCTCCAATCAATCCTATAAGTTGCATTTGTTACTTGAATTTAGGCTTCATTATTCCTAAATACGAGTTCATACTGCTTTGGAAAGCCGATTGTTCTTCTTTTGTGGGTTTGTGGTCTCGGGCTATTTGATTTTGTTTTTCTATGGCATTATAAAAGTTTCCTTTGGTACGGTTGGCAATGTATATGCGGTTTGGCTTTATTACCGCACCAAGATATTTAACTCCTTTTAAATGGTGTTGCAGGTATATTTTATCAGGGTGCAATGTCAATTTTAAATTTGAAAGTAAAAATGCTGAAAGTTTTGGAATCATTGATTGTAGATAATCTTTATTCTCATGTATTAACACAAAATCGTCAACATAACGACCATAATATCTGATACCTAAATCTTTTTTAACCCAGTGGTCAAACTCATTCATGTATATATTGCCAAATAATTGAGATGTTAAATTACCTATTGGCAAGCCACAATTATTTTGAGCATGAAAAAGGCTTTTTGTTGGCGGCAAACCATTCCAATCATCCTTTTTGCCTTTTATTATGCAATTAACTTTGGGGTCGTTATAAATTGTTTTTTCAATGAGGTAAAGCACAAGTTCCAAATCAAAATCGACTTTGTTTTTATTGCCCATTAGTTCATTCCTGACTTTATCAAAAAGCAAAGTCTTGTCCATTGCCATGAAATAGCCTTTGATGTCGAGTTTTAGAATGTAACAGTCTTTGGAAAAGTTGTGAGAACATGACCGTATAAAATGATCAATACGTTTTATGCCGTAATGCGTTCCTTTGCCTTTTCTACAACTATAGCTGTCGTTGATAAAAGTTTTTTCAAAAATGGGTGATATGTAATTGTAAATGAAATGATGAATAACCCTATCTCTGAAATCGGCTGCAAAAATCTCACGCTTTACCGGTTTATCAACAATAAAACATATACTTGGCTTAGGCGTGTATTTGCGTTCTATAATTTCATTTGCTATGGCAAACAAATTTGCTTCCAAATGCTTTTCAAATGCAAGGGCGTTGATTGTGTTCCGCTTGTTTTTTCGTGCGTCAAAATATGCCTGAAACAAATCGAGCGTGATTTTATCTCGTTCAATGTCTGAAAACAAATTGTATTGCTGCATTTGAATTTTTATAAAAGCCACAGGGAAATAATCCCCGTGGCTGTGTTTTCCTTCAAATCCCTTACGCAACGGACTGAAAACCCCAACTCCTTATTGTTGTTGTTTCTGTTTACATTGCTATTATTGTAGTTCATGTTACGGTTCCATGCGTTTGTTGCATTGTTCTCCGTAGCACTCCACCAGTTACCGTTGTTTCCAATGTTGTTGAATGTTCCATTGTTGTTACGGTTGCCACCCGGAAGGGCTGTAAAAGTAACCTCTCTATTTGTTGTATCACCATTTGCAGGCAATACAATCTTTTATAGCTAACAAAAACCTGTTTTGGATATTGCAGGTATTTACAATGCCAGCGGGTTACCGGATTTAAAATTGCTCGCTCGTCTATGCCGTAGCACGCACGACTCTGGCGGAAAACTTTTATTTTTGGCTCTTTTGCCATCCGCTTAATTGTTTTGACACATTTTCGACTGCCTGATTTATTTTTACGAACTTTTCTAAACTTATCTGCTTCAAGTCTTTCATTACACGTATAAGCAAACGAATTACCTCTATTTGCTCCCTTGCCATTTGAAGCACATCAGCTTTTTGATGTCTTGTATTGGCACGATATATCAGCGTGAGCAACTCAATAGTTTCTTTTTTTAAACTCTCGCCAACGGTGTATTTATACTCTTTACTAAACTCCTTTGTAAACTGGAATATAGCCAACAGCAAGTCGTACGTTGCTTTATATACAGGAAGTTCATTATACTGTGCCATTTCTTAAAAAAATCGACCGCTTCGCGGGAAATAATCAAATAAATCAAATAGTCAAATAAATCAAATAAATTCTTAATCCCTTACGCAACGGACTGAAAACCCCAACTCCTTACCGCTGTAGCCTCTGATTACACTGCTACTATCGTCGTTCACGCCACGGTTCCACGCGCGTGAGTAGCATCGTACTCCGTAGCACTCCACCAGTAACCGCCGTAACCAATGTAGTAGAACGAACCACCGTAGTTACGGTAGCCACCCGGAAGGGCTGTGAAACCACTGCTATTATCAGCCCCGGTATTTGGGCTTGCCCAATGGGTAGTGCCTATTTCTTTAAGTTTACCCCCGGCAACACTTTCTCCACCCAAAAAGGTGGTTAATTGCGTCCACTCGGCATCACTTGGCAAATGCCAGCCTGTAGGGCATACGCCTTGTACTCCACTTGGGTTGACTGTGCTACTTGCTGCTCCATTCATAGCCGCAGGCCAGTTGTATAAAACGCCATAGATAGCGTAATTAGCTGTGGCTTTGGCATCTGCTACTACTGTTCCATTATATCCGTAAACATAATAATATGGAGTTGTTGTTGAGCCTGTGCCAGAACCAACCACACTTGGCAAGTATTTTAAGTTTTCGACCATCCATACCTGGCTGCCTATAGTAACTGTATGGTAAACATTGCCGTCGCGGCTATCCGTAAAAGTGTTGCCCTGTGTTATTGTAGGTTGATAAAATATGATACTGTCAACTTGTGTGTTTACATTGTATTTACTTATCACAGCACCTGCTTTCATTACATACATAGTGTCGTTTTGGGCTTGCCCTACATTAAAAAATGTAACTACGGCAATTAATGCTAAAAATAATTTTTTCATTGTTTTTCCTCCTTTATTGTTTAATGATTTTTACTGTTTTTGTTTCTGTCCCGTTGGTATAACGGCAAAGGTAAATGCCTTGTGGTAGTTGGCTCAAGTTGAGTGATACAATGCCTGTGCCTTCAGTTTGTTGTTTTTGCATTACCTTGCCTTCGAGGTTTAGAATACTTATGTGTCCTTCCCCGTTTTTTGTGCCTGTTAAATCAATGGTCAGCATATCGGCTACAGGGTTGGGGTAAGCATACAAAGTACTGCCTGCCGCCGTTTGTGGCTCGTTAATACCGTTTGTAAAGTCTTGAAAGCTTAGGTACTTTAATCCGCTCAGGGCATAAACCCCTGTGGTATTGTCGGTTTTCTGAACTGTTACATTCCCCGCAGAGAATGTCATCTTTCGTACATTACTTAAAGCATAAGCGGTTTGTGTGCCGTTGCTTTGCTTTACATACATGGTTTGCGCTTGTAGTCCTGTCAGTCCTAAGCCTAACAAGAGTACTGCACTTAATTTTAATCGTTTGTGTCGCATGTGTCCTCCTTTTTTAATTGATTATTAGTACTCGTTTTAATGTTCGTCATTCTGTTTATGTTCGTTGTCGCTCTCTTTTTATTATGGTGGGTAACTCGTTTATAAACCCAACTTAGTTGGGTTTAGCCACCCTTATTTGGGTGGCTAAACCTAGCTTTTGTTTCGGTTTATTTCTCACACTAAAGTAGTGGTATTATTATACAAAGTAGAAAGTGTCTTAGGAAAAATATCTTGGTTATGAGAATTGTATCGCTTTTATGCAAAAGCATAATACCGTAAGGCGGTCGCGTTAGGTTATAAAGTCGTGGCATAACACTGTAAGGGCGGCATGCCAACCGTGGCAATAATAATGCACGGCATTAAATTCCTTACAGCTTTATCGAAAGAACAAACTCGCTCCCCTCTCCTACGGCAGAGCGCAGGGATACTTCGCCACCAAGCAAATCGGCCAGTGATTTTGCAATGGACAACCCCAAACCGGGCCCTTGGCTAAATTGATTTAGCTTATAAAAGCGGTTAAAGATGGAGGAGTGCTGCAGCGGATCAATTCCTGGTCCACTATCTTTCACATAAAGCTCTATCCGCTGCCTTTCGTCGTCGAGTTTTACGCCAAGAATCACGTCGCCCGGATCGGCATACTTAAATGCATTGGTGACAAAATTATTTAGAATTTGCCGCACACGTATTTCATCCACCTTTATGGAAAGTTTTTTACACTCGGGAGGAATCGACAGAATCAAATTAATATGCTCCGGACAAAGCAGCTTATGGCTAGCATATACATCGGTGAGAAACGACTGTGCCCGCACCTCAAAATCGGCATGAATGGACATAACCCCGGCCTCTATCTTTGCAAGATCGATGATATCGTTAATTAGCGTGAGCAGCGTGTTGCTTTGGGAAACAATAACGTTCGAATAAATCAAGCGCTTCTCCTCTTTCATCTGATTTTCAGCCAAAAGTGATGAAAATCCAACAATGGCATTCAGCGGAGTTCGAATTTCGTGGCTCACATTGGCCAAAAATGCCGACTTCAACCTTTCGCTCTCCTCCGCTTTGCTCAACGCACCCAGAAGGGTGGATTCATAGTTCTTTTGGTTGGTAACGTTATGGCAAATACCTAAGACTCGCTGGGGTTTTCCTACCTTATCCATGGCCACTGTCCCAATTACCCTCAAAAAAACGTAACCCCCATTTTTCGAAGTTGCCCGGAATTCAACATCCATATTTGCCCCTGTGGCAATAGTTCGGGCAAGGGCAGTAAGAACATTCGCGCGATCGTCGGGATGAAAAGACCCAATAATGTGGTTGTTCAAATCGGATATGTCTTCCATAGAATACCCGGTCATTGCATAAATCTCCTTCGACCAGAAATAATTTTGGGTGGCAACATCAAACCCCCAAACGCCCATTTCCCCAAGATCCAAAACCTTAGCCATAAGAAACTCTTTCTCCCGAAGCTGCAGCGTCTTACGGCTCACTTGAATCCGAAGAATTAATACAAATACAGCTACTATGAAAAAAGCACCCACAAGCGAATAGAGAAAGATCGTCAGCCATAAGGGTATGTGTTGCCACGTTTTAGATACGTTAACTAAGCCATACTTCGAAAGGAGTTTAGCGTAAATGGAGGTTTCGCTGCCCATATACTGTATCAGGCGACGATTCATCTTTGCCATAATGGCTTTATGCTTCCCTTTGGTAAAGCCTATATTCAAATCGGTAGGGTTAAAGAATATTCCCGCCGATTGAACATCGTTGAGCATTGCCCCAAACAAGCTGGGCGATGGTCCAGCCACGGCATATATTTCATTTCGTATCAATGCCTCCACGGCGTCCTTATGCGACTCGTACGAAACAGGGGTAAATTCCAATTGGAATTCGGCAACATAGTTTACAAAACCAATCCCATTATTATCGTTTCGAATAAGACCAATACGCTTCCCTCTCAAATCGTTTAAGCCATGAAACTTCACATGTTTCCCCACATAGAGTTCGCTCCACATGGTATAAAAACGATTGCTTAAAAAATCGAGATGGGCCTTTCGCTCTGCTGAAACTTGTGTGCCGGGTAAAATATCGATCTCGCCCTTTTTAACCTTCTCAAACAAATCGGCCCAAGAACCATCCACCCATACATAGCGGATATGCTCATCATCGAGCAAGTGCTGCACGAGTTCTACAGAAAAACCACCGGGAGTTCCATCCGCACATCGGTACATTACTCCCGGAACATTAGGAAGTCCAACTTTATAAACGTATCCGCTATCGGATGACGCCTCTGCCACTATTGGAGCAGCAATAACATCGACAACAAGAACAAATCCTAGCTGAGCAACAAAGCATATGACTCGGAAAAACTTACCAGATACCATCTTTATAGCAGATTAATATCACACAAACTATAGCAGCAATATAAGACAATTTGACGAATGAATACAATTAACGGAGGAAAGAAAATCATACCGAATGAATTATTTGTGGTTCTAATATATCTCGTAAGAAATAGTTTATAAATCAACTTAAATTCGAACGAATGGGAATTTACATCTCCCAAAAAGAGCATATTTATAATGGAGCCGAGGTTAGTATGTCCCCAGTGAATCACTCAAATCACGTAATGCAAGTTGCCTTCGTTGGTCGATTCTTGCTTAAAGAAGAGATAAGCAAACGAGAAAATCGATTTACATTAAACAATAGTATGTATTGTGAGTTTTTATACCAACATTACGCCTCAAATAAAATATATGGATAATAAAATAGCAGTAACCATTGCCCGCGGCGATGGCATTGGCCCCGAGATAATGGATGCCGTGCTCCTCATACTGGAAAAGGCGAACGTAAATATCCAACCCGAATTCATCGAGATTGGCGAAAAAGTCTACCGCCAAGGATTCTCCTCGGGGATGAAGCCCGAGGCGTGGGAGTCGATCCAACGAAACAAGGTAATCCTAAAAGCCCCCATCACCACCCCGCAAGGAGGCGGATATAAGAGTCTGAACGTAACCATTCGCACGGCATTCGGTCTATTTGCCAACGTGAGGCCCACCAAGGCTATGCACCCGTTCGTAAAAACCCACTTCCCCAATCTCGACGTGGTTATTGTGCGCGAAAACGAGGAAGACCTATACACCGGGATTGAGTATCGACAAACCGCAGAGGTAACGCAAGCGCTGAAGCTGATATCGGTTCCCGGAACGGAGCGTATTGTGCGCTATGCCTTTGAATATGCCCGAACCAACGGCCGCAAAAAGGTGACCTGCATGGTGAAGGACAACATCATGAAGATTACCGACGGGCTCTTTGCCAACATCTTCCGCGAGGTGGGAAAAGAGTATCCACAAATAGTGCAAGAGATTAAAATCATCGACATTGGAGCGGCGCTCCTTGCCGAACGACCCGAGACGTTCGACGTGGTGGTAACCACAAACCTTTACGGCGACATTATCTCCGATATTGTAGCGCAGGTGAGCGGATCGGTGGGCATGGGCGGTTCGGCCAACATTGGCGAAACGGTTTCGATGTTTGAGGCCATACACGGCTCGGCTCCCGATATTGCCGGAAAGAATATCGCCAACCCCTCAGGCTTGCTCAATGCGGCCATTATGATGCTGGTACACCTTGGACAGCAAACCGTGGCAGCAACTATTGCCAACGCTTGGCTAAGAACCATTGAAGATGGTATCCACACCGGCGATATTTACAAGGAGGGACAAAGCGTGAGGAAGGTCGGAACAAAAGAGTTTGCCGAAGCGGTAGTTCAACGCCTCGGACAGCTACCAGCGCAGTTTACTTGCGTAGTGTTTCCTGAGGTAACCACACCTATTCAAATACCACCCTACAAGCGAAAGGTTGCCGAAAAGAAGCTGGTAGGCGTAGATCTATTTCTCGACTGGCCGGGAAGTAATCCCACCGAGCTATCCGACAAGTTGAATGCCGCAGCGGATGGTCTGCTAACGTTGAAAATGATCACCAACCGCGGAGTGATGGTTTACCCCGAGATGATGAACGATATCTTCTGCACCGACCACTGGCGCTGTCGTTTTGTAAAGGAGAGCAATACCAGCAAAACTGAAGCAACTATTCCCTACGCTCAAGTGATAATGCTTCTTATCCGGATTGAGGCAGCAGGGTTAGAAACCATCAAAACAGAAAACCTCTACACCTTCAACGGCGAGCTGGGATTTTCGCTTGGACAGGGAGAGTAAGACCGAAGACTGAAAACTGTAGACTGAAGACTGTAGACCGTAGACTGTAGACCGAAGACTGTAGACTGTAGACCGTAGACCGTAGACCGAAGACTGTAAACCGAAGACCGTAGACCGAAGACTGTAGACTGTAGACTGAAGACTGTAGACTGAAGACTGTAGACTGAAGACCGTAAACCGAAGACTGTAGACTGAAGACTAAAGACTGTAGACCGTAAACCGAAGACCGAAGACTGAAAACTGTAGACCGTAGACTGAAGACTGTAAACTGTAGACCGAAGACTGTAGACCGAAGACTGAAGACTGTAAACTGTAGACCGAAGACTGTAGACCGAAGACTGTAGACCGAAGACTGTAGACCGAAGACTGTAGACCGTAGACTGTAGACCGTAGACTGTAGACCGTAGACTGAAGACTGTAAACTGTAGACTGAAGACTGTAAACTGTAGACTGAAGACCGTAGACTGAAGACTGTAGACTGAAGACTGAAGACTGTAGACTGAAGACTGAAGACTGAAGACTGAAGACTGAAGACTG
>NZ_FMYP01000099.1 GCF_900096565.1 Williamwhitmania taraxaci | reverse complement strand
AAAACTTCCAGCTCCACTACTTTTACGGCGAGAATGAAAATGCCATCCGCACCCAGGTTTGGTGCACGCTGATCGCCCAGCTGCTCATGACCGTGATCCAAAAGATGGCCAACACCCAGAAAGCATTTTCGGTGGTGGCAACGCTAGTCCGGATACACCTGATCAGCCTACTCGATGTTTTTGAGCTGCTCCGCAGCACCAAGCGGGACTACTTAAATAAGCGAGGTTCGCCAGATTTATACGGTCAAATTAAACTTATTTTCTGAGGGGTGCTTTTCTAATAATCAAAATCGTTGCCTGTGTTTATTGGGATGCAGAGGCAATAAATGAATATTTAGAGTTTAGTCGGACAGTAGTGATTTATTTTCTTAAAGAAAAGGTTCTCCAACTATTTGTGTATGTAAAACTTATTTGTTTCAATTTATTTTTCCATCAACCATACTGAGCCATAAATTCCTATTTTTGTAGTAAATACTACATTATGCTTCTAGTTGTTAATAACCTATCCATCTCCTTTCCGGGCCAACCTAAGCCTGTTGTAAACAACCTTTCATTCGCCATAAATGAGGGGGATTGCCTTGGAATTGTAGGCGAATCGGGATCGGGTAAATCGTTGACAGCAATGTCGCTTGCGGGATTACTTCCACCTAATGCTATGGTTTCTGGTGAGATTATATTTAGCAAAGACGCTAAGAATCGTAACCTACTTACGTGTTCCCAGTCGGAAATCGGAAGGTTAAGAGGTGCTGAAATAGCCTATATTTTTCAAGAGCCGATGACCGCGCTCAACCCATCTATGAAGTGTGGAAGGCAAATTTCGGAAATGCTTAGTTTACATACAACTCTATCCTCCAGCGAAATAAAGCAAAAAACGCTATCTTTACTTACCGAAGTACAGATTGCCGATCCGCTTAAAGTTTTCGCAAGTTATCCCCACCAACTAAGCGGAGGTCAGCGCCAGCGCGTAATGATTGCAATGGCCATTTCTGGGTCTCCATCATTACTTATTGCCGATGAACCAACAACCGCGCTGGATGTTACCGTCCAAAAAACCGTAGTAGAACTCATCAATAACCTCCGCATAAATCGAAATATGGCCGTTCTATTTATCACCCACGATTTGGGCGTAATTGCTGAAGTTGCCGACAGGGTGATGGTGATGCGCAAAGGTGAAAAAGTGGAGGAAGGAAATACGGCAGA
Organism: Williamwhitmania taraxaci; assembly: GCF_900096565.1. NCBI lineage: Bacteria > Pseudomonadati > Bacteroidota > Bacteroidia > Bacteroidales > Williamwhitmaniaceae > Williamwhitmania > Williamwhitmania taraxaci. The sequence goes on along the minus strand of NZ_FMYP01000099.1, from coordinate 7,173 downwards.
CATTCTTACTCACCCTATAACTGAATATACAAAGGGCTTAATGGCATGCCGACCCTCCCTTTTAATTAGTCAAAAATACCTTCCTGTATTAAACGACGAGGGAAAATTAATACTCCCAGACGAACTCGCCGACCAAAAGGAGGTGGCCGAAGTTCCACCTACGATTCTTCTTTCCATAAAAAACCTCTCTATTCGGTACAAACTTCCAAGTAAAAACCTTTTTGCCAAGAAGAAATATTTTCATGCCCTATCAAATATAAACCTGTCGTTATATAAAGGGGAAACGCTCGGACTAGTGGGTGAATCGGGATCGGGAAAAACCACCATTGGACGCGCCATATCCATGCTTATTGAGGAGCGAAGCGGAGGGATTACATACAAAGGAAGGGAAATCAATACGCTGAAAGGGTCAGACTACAAGCAATTCAGGAGAAATGTGCAACTTATTTTTCAGGACCCATTCTCATCGCTAAACCCGAAGCACACCGTTGAGAATATTCTTTCTGAACCTATGCTGATCCACAAGTTAACGAGTGGTGCACAAACAAAAAAGAGGGTTCTCGAACTTTTGAATGAAGTAAACCTACCCGAAGGCAGCGAAAGAAAATACCCCCATGAATTTTCCGGCGGTCAGCGTCAGCGTATATGCATTGCACGTGCCTTGGCTGTAGATCCCGAATTAATCATATGTGACGAATCGGTGTCGGCTCTCGATGTTTCCGTCCAAGCCGGAATTCTAAATCTTCTAAACCGATTGAAGGCAGAAAAAGGACTAACCTACCTTTTCATATCCCACGACCTCTCGGTAGTTAAGCATATGAGCGATAGAGTAATCGTACTAAAGGATGGAGCTATTCAAGAGGAAGGATTAAGCGACGATGTTTACCTGCATCCATCGAGCGAATACACCAAGCAGCTAATTGCCTCTATCCCTGGGATTAAGCAACCCCAGGAGTAATTGCTTAGAGCACTTTAGTCAAAAAAACCATTATTGTTTTTTTCGGACTCAATATCGGCCGCCATCACAGGGCAATCAATATCTACCGATAGCGATACAGGCTTCGCAAATATGCTGGATCCATTTATCCCAAGGGAAGGATCGGCATAAACCTTTTGAAGGAACATCCCCCAAATCGGAAGAGCCATACTCGCGCCCTGTCCTTGCGTAATACCTTCAAAATGAATTGCCCTATCCTCGCCACCTACCCATGCTCCTCCCACTAAATTAGGGGTGATACCCATAAACCAACCATCAGATTGATTATTTGTAGTTCCTGTCTTACCTGCAAGAGGTCCCGGAAGCTGGTAGCGATAGCGTAACCGACGTCCGGTTCCATGATCAATAACCCCTTGAAGAAGATTAATCATTAAGTAGGCGGTTTGCTCGCTTATAGCTTCGTTTTTCTTTGTTTTGAATGTAGCCAACACATTCCCGTTTTTATCTTCAATTCGAGTAACGTATAACGGATCGATATGAATTCCTCTGTTTGCATAAGTGGCATAAGCCCCAACCATCTCAGCAACAGTAAAATCGGATGTCCCAAGGAATATGGATACAACCGGATCGATAAAACTCTTTATCCCCAACTTATGGCTTATCTCTACAACATTCTGAGGATTAAACTGCTTCATCAACCAAGCGGATATGTTATTGACCGAATTCGCCAAGCCCCACTTCAGGGTTACCATTTGTCCATCGTAGTCAGTATCGCCAGAGTTCGTAGGAGTCCAAGTAGAATCTCCAACCACAAATGTCTGAGGAACATTGGGTACCAAACGGCACGGAGAATAACCCTCCTGCATAGCTAAGGTATATAAGAATGGCTTTATAGTAGAACCTACCTGGCGCTTACCCTTGGTTACCTGATCGTATTTGAAGTAACGATAGTTGGGGCCTCCCACGTAAGCCTTTACATAACCAGTATGTGGATCCATAGCCATAAACCCTGCCCTCAGGTAACGCTTGTAGTGTTTAATGCTATCCAATGGTGTCATAACTGTATCGCGCTCTCCCTTATAGGTGAATACAGTCATTGAGGTTTTTGTGTTGAAACTACGCTTGATTTGCTCCTCCGATAGACCGTTTTGCCTTAAATAATAGTAGCGCGGTGATTGCCGCATTGCTTGTTCAAGGATCCTCTCCACTTGGTCACGCGGAACATCCCGTGAGTATACTGGGTAGCCTTTGCTCTTCTGTTCTTTGTCAAAAGCCGGTTGAACGCTTTGGGAAAGGTGAGCCACAACGGCCTCTTCGGCGTACTCTTGCATTTTGCCGTTTAGGGTTGAATAAATCCGCAACCCATCGCGGTATATATTATAAGGTGAACCATCCGCTTTAATGTTTTTATTGCACCAGCCATACAGTGGATTGGTCGCCCACTCCAATGAATCAGTCTTATAACTATCCTCCGAAATAAAGTTTTCCTTAACCGGTTCCGTTGCAGTAAGTATGATCCGTAGTGTCTCCCTGAAATAGGTAGCCAACCCCTCATTATGATCCTGAACTTGGTAATGGAGCACTACTGGCTGTTTCTTTAAAGAATCAGCCAAAACATCTCCAATAAATCCATAGCGTGCCATTTTTTCGATAACGAGATTTCTCCGCGCCAGCGATCGCTCGGGATTCCGGACTGGACTATAACGGGTTGGCGCATTTACCAAACCGGCCAGCAAGGCCGCTTGCTCGATGGATAAACTATCGGGGGAGGTATTAAAGTAAGTTTTAGCCGCTGACTTTATCCCAAACACCGTTCCACCAAAAGGAACAGTATTAAGATACATAGAAAGAATCTCGTCCTTAGTATAGTTTCGTTCCAACTTTACTGCGGTAACCCATTCCTTTAATTTAGCAAGAACAAGCTTTGATTTGCGCGTTATGCTCAACTGGTTATGGCTGGTATCGCGGGGAAATAAATTTTTGGCCAACTGTTGTGTCAGCGTTGAACCACCACCGGCATCCCTATCGCCCATTACGATCGTCTTAACCAAAACACGACCTAATCCTCTGAAATCAATTCCAGAGTGGCTTCTAAAACGAACATCCTCAATCGAAATGAGCGCATTTTCGATATTGGGCGATAATTCTTCGTAACTGGTATAGGAACGATTCTCAATATAATATTTTCCTAAAAGAACATTATCTTCCGAATAAACTTCTGATGCTAAATTACTTGTTGGATTCTCAAGGTCCTCAAAGGATGGCATTGGCCCAAAAACCTCAAGGGTGATAAGCGTAAAAAGCACGACTGCTACCACCAAGGGAAATGCCAATATGGCCCAGAACCAGATCAAAAACTTCTTCTTAAAACTTAACGAATTCTTCATTGGATCTATGTTTTCATAAACAACCGTAAAAATAGAAAATAAATTTTGAAGATAGAGATCTAATTGATTTACTTTGTGCAATTCAAAAACAATAAGGGGGATGCAGGATAATCTGGTAATTGTGGAATCGCCTGCCAAGGCCAAGACCATAGAAAAGTTTTTAGGGAAAGACTTTCTCGTAAAATCTTCGTTTGGTCATATACGGGACCTTTCTAAGAATAAGTTAAGCATCGATGTTGACAACAACTTCGAGCCTTCTTACACTGTAGACGTGGCTAAAAAGAAGATGGTTACCGAGCTAAAAGAACTGGCTGCAAAGGCAAAGATAGTTTGGCTCGCATCTGATGAGGACCGTGAAGGGGAGGCCATTGCTTGGCATTTAAAAGAAGTATTGGAACTCGACCCCGCCAAGACCAAGCGGATTGTTTTTCATGAAATTACGAAGGAAGCTATCCTTAATGCCATAAAAAGCCCAAGGCAAATTGACCAAAATCTTGTTAATGCACAACAAGCTCGCCGTATACTCGATAGGCTCGTTGGTTATGAAGTTTCCCCCATCCTTTGGAAAAAGGTAAGGCCATCCCTCTCGGCAGGTAGAGTGCAATCGGTTGCTGTTCGGCTTATTGTGGAACGTGAGCGCGAAATCATGGCCTTTGCCGCTACATCAAACTTCCGCATTCAAGGCCTCTTCACCAGTGTAAATGGAGACTTAAAGGCCGAACTCGATCGACGATTTACCATGCTCGATGAGGCGAAGAGATTTCTAAATCATTGTGTTACGGCTCGGTTTACCATAGAAGATATCTCCAAAAAACCAGCCAAAAAATCACCCGCTGCCCCATTCACCACTTCCACTCTACAGCAGGAAGCGAGCCGAAAACTAGGTTTCTCTGTGGCTCAAACCATGACAGTTGCTCAAAAACTATATGAAGCCGGTTTGATTACCTACATGAGAACCGACTCTGTAAACCTTTCAGATACCGCACTTACTGGCGCTCAATCGGTTATTGAGGCGATGTATGGAAACAAATATCACTTACTTCGTCGGTTTAAAACCAAATCGAAGGGAGCACAAGAAGCACATGAGGCTATTCGTCCCACCTATATGGAAAACACCTCAGTAGAGGGAACGTCAACAGAGAAAAGACTTTACGACCTAATATGGAAGCGCACCATCGCCAGTCAGATGGCCGATGCTGCCATCGAAAAAACCACCATAACCATTGGAGTATCCGATGCAAAAGAACGATTTGAAGCGGTAGGCGAAGTTCTTCTTTTCGATGGATTTCTAAAGGTTTACATTGAAGGCACTGACGACGAAAACGAGGATGAGTCCAGCACGCTATTACCAAAGGTTACCGCTGGAGAAAAACTTTCCTCCAAGTATATAACCGCAACCGAGCGGTTTACTCAGAAACCACCTCGCTATACCGAAGCCAGTTTAGTTAAGAAAATGGAAGAACTCGGTATAGGACGACCATCAACCTATGCTCCTACTATTTCAACAATAGCCACAAGAGGCTATGTGCTTAAGGAGGATCGTGATGGCTTGGAACGAAGTTTCACCATTCTAAAACTCACGAATGGGAAAGTTCACCAAGAGTTGAAAACAGAAATTTTCGGAGCCGAAAAAAGCAAACTGTTCCCTAGCGATATCGGCATTCTGGTTACCGACTTCCTTACCGAACACTTTACCTCCATCCTAAGTTACGATTTCACTGCTAATGTAGAAAAAGAGTTTGATGAGATAGCCCTTGGGACTATCGAGTGGACGAAAATGTTACGAACATTCTATACCACCTTCCACACAAAAGTAGAGGAAACAACCCTCAACTCCCAGCCAAGCAAGGGAGAGCGCCTAGTTGGATTAGATCCACGAACAGGCAAGCAAATCTACGTCCGAATTGGACGTTTTGGCCCAATTGCACAGCTTGGTGAAAGCGAAACAACAAGTGGAGAGAAGCCTCAATATGCCAGCCTTCAGAAAGGCCAACTCATTGAATCATTAACCTTGGAGGAGGCGCTTAAACTCTTTGATTTACCGCGAAAGTTGGGCCAATATGAAGAGGAGGAAATTACCGTTGCCATTGGCAAGTTTGGCCCGTATATAAAGCATAAATCAAAGTTTTTCTCCATAAAGAAAGATCAACACGACCCCTATACCATAACCATAGATGAGGCCATAACGCTTATTAAGGAGAAACTCATTGAGGATAAAAACAAGATTATTACCGAATTTAGTGAGAAAGCCGGATTAAAAGTTCTTAACGGACGATTTGGTCCATACATTACCTTCGAGAAGAACAACTACAAAATCCCCAAGGGAACCGATCCGGCAAGCCTTAGCCTCGATGACTGCTTGAAAATTATTGAAGAAACCGATGCGAACGGTGGCCCAAAAAAGGGAAAGGCCTCAAGATTTGCCAAATCCACTAAGGTGGCAGCAAAACCAACTAAAACAACGAAGACCACAAAAACAAGCAAACCGAAGAGTGCAGGTGCGGCAAAAACAACTAAACCGAAAACTAAAAAGTAGGGAATGACGTTGGAAGATATTCTCGAACCTGTAAGCAACGCCATACTAGCCGAGGCAACTCGGCTACTTCCATCCACTTTAGCCCGTTCTATCTTGCCCATAATACCAGGGCTCACAAGTATTGCGGAGGCTGAACTTTTGTTGCTGGGCGTTTATGCCGAACCAAATAATCAAGGATGGTCGCCAAATGAGGTTAGAAAATCTCTTTACCAACTTTTTTCTCCACACGGATTAGGCCGCGTGGCCGATTTAGGAAATATATCGAACCTTCTTAGCGCAGACGAACAGACAAAAGCCCTTGAATATATTGCAGAATACTGTGCCCGCGAAAAAAAAATCCTAGTCGTATTTTCGCCAAATCAAAACCACACACTGCCACTTTATATAGGCTTGAACAACTCCCACAAAGATTTGGGAATAACAATAATTGATAGTTCTATAGACATGGGCACCATGCTTGGGGATAAACCAACGCCCCAATACATTTCATCGATACTGGAGAATGCAGCCGATACGCCTAAGTTTATATCGGTGATAGGAATACAAAGTTACTTAACCAACCCAATGAATGTAGACCTTTCGAGCAAGATGTACCTCGAACTACTCCGGCTTGGCGAACTTCGTGCCGACCTGAAAGCGGCCGAGCCAATCATCCGGGATGCCAACCTTGTAAGCTTCGATATGACTGCCATTCGATATGCAGACAACCCTGAATGCATAGCAGCTGGACCAAATGGACTTTATGCCGAAGAAGCATGCCTATTGGCCCGTTATGCTGGATTTGCCGACAAGGTTGACCTTTTTGCTGTCTTTGGAGACTTTTTGCCTTCATCACAAAACATTTCCACACAACTTGCAGCTCAGCTATTGTGGCACTTCCTTGATGGTTTTGCTAACCGAAAGCACGAATATCCACTGACCAACTCCAAAAAACTCGAAAAATACATAGTGAAACTTGGCAGGGATGACGAGGAACTTGTTTTTTATAAAAGTAAAAAAACAGATCGATGGTGGATGGAAATTGATTCCACAAAAAATAATAGTTCATTAGTCTCCTGTCGGTATGAAGATTACCAAGAAGCATGCCAACAAGATATACCATATAGGTGGTTGTTTTACTACAAAAAATGGAACTAAATAACCTTTTCATTGGAACATAAACCAATTAATTCAGTATATACTCCATGTTTCTTAATCTTTGAGAAGTATTTCATTATAACCTTAAATCCGCAGGTCAATTGCTAGGTTTTAAATCTTAGCGTATTTAGGTTTGCTTGGTGGATATTTTGCCATTTTTTTGGTTCGACATAGCC
>NZ_FMYP01000098.1 GCF_900096565.1 Williamwhitmania taraxaci | reverse complement strand
TTTGACGATCCTGCAAGAAATGCCCTAATGGATATCGTTGAACAGAAATATGACAAGACTTCTATTATCATTGCCGCACAGATACCAGTAAAAAACTGGCATGAAACAATTGGCGAAGGAACCATTGCCGATGCAATTCTAGACCGCATGGTTCACTCTTCACATCGCATTGAATTAACAGTAGAGTCAATGAGAAAAAACAAGATGAAAAAAACTCAAATTAATTCATAAATTTGGTCACGAAATCATCCTTTTTTTGTGGCACAATATCACCGAAACAAGTGGCACAATATCACCGAAATATCAAAATTAAGGAGTAACGTATTGCGTTGCTCCTTTTTTTTTCGGAAATTGGTTCATCTAAAATGCATTTTAGTGGATGCTTAACTAATTTGAAACGCCATGAACGCAAAGCAAGAAGAACCGGAATGCTGTCCAAAATTCGACCCTACTCCATGGGATGGTAAACGTATTGAGTAGAAAACCCCATAGAAACCATTTAACCCAGGATGTAGTTCAACCGGGAGTTATTCGCTTCGCTCATGAGACCTTCGGGGTTCTCGTTGGGTACTTCGTGGTGCTTAAAGTCCTATTTATTAGCGGGTGTGAATTTATTCTTCTTCGTTTTCTTTTATACTATTTATTGTCATCAGAGTGAAGTCAAAAGATTTAGAATAATCAAGCTCGGTATATTCTAGTCCCAACTTCTTAATATTTGCATAATATGCTTTTAGATTCCTGTAATAATTTCGCTCCAAAGGAACTGATACAGCTCGTTTGCCTATTTTCTCCTTTAGAAACCATTTTTCCAGCAATCTAGCAGTTCTTCCATTCCCGTCTAAAAAAGGGTGTATTTTCACGAAAGACAGGTGTATTTGTGAGGCAAAATAGAAAGTGTCAACTTCATCTAGTTCTGTTTCTAGTAACTTTTCAACATCAATGAAAAGTTTCTCAAGTTCTCTCGTTACAATCTTTGGTTCAGCGGCTACATATTCAATCCTGTCTTGCTCGTTAATTACAAACATGGGATTTGTTCTAATTTTCCCTTGCTGTGATTTCGGTAAAAGGTTCGAACTTAAAATAGCATGAGCTTTCTTTAAGTTCTCTAAACTTAGGCGATTTTCAAAGATAAACTCGTATGTTTTATATAAATCATCTGCTTTCTTCGTATAGTCAGGCTTGAACTTAACATTCAAGAATTTATGCTTGAAATAACTATCGAAGTCAATGTCTTCTCCCTCGATTTTCGATGAATATACCGAGGAAACAGACGTGTAAAATTGAAAGTAGTCAACTGGAATTTGAAGTTTCGGAATAGAATTTAAGATAGTAAGAAAGTTCGGATCAACCAATTCTCTAAATTTATCAAGTAGTTGTCCATGTATAATCTTCAAGTCCATAGTTCATATCTTTCTCCAAAGATAATCTTTTCATGTGAATAGTATTTCCACGTGCTCAATTTCATAACCGCTAACGTTGACAATAAACACAGTGCGGACTTAATAGCTTTACGTTTTCAGTTTTGCTCATAGTAAAATATGGTCTTGATGCTAAAATTACTGTTTTATTTATGTAAGCCAAGCAATATTTTGCGGGGTTTCTAGATAAAAACACGGTTTCTGTCCGCTCGTAAACCGCATTGGGTTTATTGTAGGTTAGCTTTAGTGCTTCATTATTTGTTTCATATATGGGTCATTATTCTTTATATACTCAATAGAGTAGGAATTATCATAAAGTAATATTTTATCGTCTATTGTTGTCTCAATCCTAATTTCTGGTTTATCATGAAAAATATCCTGATAATTTTCCACATTGGTTAAATCAATAGTTGGAGCAATTCTGAATTTAATTTTTGAATTTGGTAATTCATATTCAGACGGATTTGTTCCAAAACCTAAAACACGTCCTGTAACTTCACCTACTGATATTAAATTGTCGAAGTAATAACATAAGTTAACTAAACTACCTGCTGATGAATAAGTATATTGATTGAAAAAAATATAAATATTCCCTTTGTATTTTATATTTTCCTGTCCTTCGTGTTCAAAACCTGTTTCAGAAACAATATATTTTAAATATAATTCTGGAAAATCCTTATAATCAAAAATCTCCATTTTATTGAATATCTTAGAGTTTTCTTTATTAAAACCTAATTTAATTTTTGGTGAATAGCTGTCTGGGAGTATTGAACATAACATATCTGACCAATCATAATCTGAACCTCCTGGATTATCTCTAATATCAACAACGATTTTGGTTATTTCATAATCTTTATATTTCAAAATTTCATTTGCATAAAATAGTCCGTTTACCATTTTAGGCATTCTTATATACAATATTTGGTTTTCTTCCCAGTAAAAAACAAATCCATTTTTTATCGATGAAATTTTTTCGTGAGTAAAACCAATTGGCAAATGCAAAGCTATCTGGTATTCTTTGCCCTTGTCCTTAAAAATAAGATTTACTATTGTATCTGCTGCAATATCTTGCTGAAGAAAGGTTTCAGAATAAAAACAATTGTTATTAAAATCCCACGAAAGCGACCTTTTATACTCGATATTTTCTAAAACGTAGTCTTTAGGTAATCGACTATTAACGGATACTAATTCTGATTTAAGCGGAATTTTAATTTTATTAAAAATAAATTCTTTTGCAAGAAAATATTTGCCGTCTTTATAAATGAATTTTGGAATGTTTTCGGAAGTTACTTTAACTGAATTATAAAGCATTTCATATTTTGCTATCGAAGAACAAAAATTAATATTTTCTCCATCATTTAAATGTTCAAATGGGTTTAATGATGAAAAACTTGTATGACCATCTTGACAAACAATTAATGTTCTATATAAAATTATTGCAAATGTATCTGTTGAATTACATTTTTCGACTTCACCTCTTAGATTACTAAAATAATCACTATAATTTATTCCATAAACTTTTTCTTTGAGCATAAGATGCGGGCTTACTCTTAATAATTTGTTTTGAAGGGTATCAAAATCTTCAAGCATTTGCTTTTTTGTCAGCTTTTGAAAATCAATTGTTTTTGCGTAATTGTAAAAGTCATCAATTTTAACATTAAATGTAGTCATTAAATTTGACCACTCTGGTGTTTCATGATACTTATAAAATTCGCTAAACCATAATACAATAAAATCTTTATCTAAATATCCTTTTTCAGGTAATTTGTTAAGATTTTCAAAAACTTTTTCTTTATTATCAGCATAAGCCCATGATGATGCTGCATTTAAATAAGTTCCTGCCCATGTTTTTCCTTGCTGAATACTTTTTTCAAACAATTTGGCTGCATCCTCAAATTGTCTTTGATTGTGTTTATCCCATGCTAATTTATATAGACTGTCTGCTATGCTTTGAGCATTCAAATTAATGGATAACAAAACAGGGAAAATTATGAATATTGCTTTTTTGTTCATCTCTTCTGCATTAAAGCCAACTCGTTTATAAACCAAACTTTGTTTGGTTTATATTTCAAAGGTAGAATATTTTTTCACATATCGTCGAAGGGTGATTTGATATTTCTTTTAGGCCTGTTATGCTCACATGCGCGTAGATCTCGGTTGTCTTGCGGCTTTTGTGCCCTATCAGCTGTTGAATGTAGCGCAAATCGGTATCTGCCGCCAGCAAATGGGTGGCGTAGGAGTGCCGCAGCTAGTGTAGGGGAGCCTTTTTTGTAATACTCGCTGCTCAATCGGGTATTTGCTTTCACACAGGGCTGCGCCCTGCGCTTTTACGGGTAGGCCTTTCAGGCCAAAGAGAATCCGGCTGCGCAAAACAGGGCATTCGGTAACAGGCCTTCCGAATCATAAATTGCCAGAATGGTGACGACAAACTAATGCGATGCAACCCTAAAAGGAGCTAACTATTTTAATAGTCGATATTGTTTACCGGTAGTAGGTAGCTGTTCCGTTTATACCACTAAATCGCTCTCCACAAGGAATAACTGCATTGAAAACCCATAGAAAGAAACCATTGAACCCGGGATGTGGCTCAACCGGGCGTTATTCGCTTCGCTCATGAGCCTAGCAGGGTTATTCGCTTCGCTCATGAGCCCTTCGGGGTTCTCGCTGGGCACTTCGTGCCGCTTAAATGGTTATTTATTAAGAAATGTTGTCTGGAAAAATAGCACTAATAACAGTAAACGTTTCATATCGTCATGCAATATAAACCCAACAAACCTTGGTTTATCTACCCAATCTAGTATGTATAAACCAAGCTATAGGAATGAATGCTTACCTAAAGGTAATGAAAAAAATGAAAGGACAGAAGCACAGCAGACTATATACCGTTCCCTTCAACAAAGATCAGGCACTCTAGCTTGTTGAAAATAACTACTAATGGAGTGTGATGCTATCAGAAAAATCCATAGATTTGCACAATCTAAAATCGGTGGATGTTTAAAATGGATTTGGTAAGGTAAATAACCTTTGGTATTCTGCCCAAGGTTATCACTCAGCATAACTCAGACAAACTCTTGTCGGAGTTATTTTTATGTCTTTACTTTAATGTAACTTGTGGCATGGCAACAGCTATGTTGTCTGCTTATGCCACGCTATCAATCCTAAAATTAAACATCATGAGTAACGAAAATAAATCAATTCACGAATTCGACTTTAACCTAATTTGCGAATACTTTTCGAGCATGGAGCGTCAAGGGCCCGGTAGCCCCGATGCAACCGTTAATGCGTTGCGCTTTATTGATAATCTCACCAACGAATCGCGTATTGCCGACATTGGCTGTGGTACCGGGGGCCAAACAATGGTCTTGGCGCAGCACACTTCGGGTCATATTACTGCTATCGACTTGTTTCCTACGTTCGTTGATTTGCTGAATACGAACGCCGCCAAGCGAAAAATTCAATCGAGAATAAAAGGTATTGTCGGTTCAATGGATAACCTTCCTTTTCGAAACGAAGAGCTAGACCTAATATGGTGTGAAGGAGCAATCTATAATATTGGATTTGAACGAGGCTTGTACGAGTGGCATAAATTTCTGAAAACTGGAGGTTATATTGCCGTTTCGGAAGCATCTTGGTTTACTGCAGAGCGTCCCGACGAAATTAATACGTTTTGGCAGGATGCTTATCCCGAGATAGACACTATTCCGAACAAAGTAGCTCAGCTGCAAAAGGCCGGATACGTTCCGGTAGCAAATTTTATACTGCCAGAGAGCTGCTGGACCGACCATTATTATGTTCCACAAGTTGAAGCGCAAGAAGTTTTCCTGAAGAAATATAGAGGCAATCGTACTGCCGAGGAACTTATTGCAAACCAACGGCACGAAGCGCTACTGTATTCGAAATACGGTAAGTATTACGGCTACGTATTCTATATTGGCAAGAAAATTTAAGAAGTGATTGTAAGAAGGATTGTTCTCTCTTTTCAGAACAATCCTTCTTTTACATTGAATGCTAACGGTTCTGTTGCCGAAATGTAGGATAGTTGTTGAGTTCTTTTTTACTCTTTTTCTATCCGTTGTAATTCATCGTTACCACTTTCAATTTTACTGAATTTGTTTTCGAATTTATTGAGGTTAAATTTTACTGTAACTCCCACCATTCGTGAATCGGGCATTACATTTTGTCCCGTGCTTACATATCCCCATTCGGAGGATGCGTCAGATTCGGATCTCTGCAACAAATCGTTTCCAAATACGGTCAAGACCATTTTCCCTTTTAGCATTACAAAGTTAGCTGCCAAAACAAGGGTGTAGGTTGGCGAAAAACAATTATTCAGATAGCTGTAACGGCTTTGTGCCACAAAATTCCCTATTAAAAATAGCTTGGGCGAAACCATGTATGAATTGGTTGTTATAAGCTGATATTTTGTAATGTTATTGTTTTTCTTTTCACCTTGATACGGATACTCCATGAACGGCACGGAAACATTACCAATTAGGTTGGAGCGCCACTTTTCAACAGCAAAGTTATAGGTGGCATTAACGCCCAATGAAGAAACCTTATCAATATTTATTGTTTGGTTGATAAGTAAATTTGGGTTGGCTTTATCGGGTTCAACCAAATAGGCGACAGCATTTTTGGCGCGCGTATAGTCAATACTTAGGTTTAGGTTATCCCAAAAAGTGCCACCCAACTCAAAAGTTTGGCTTGTTGTTGGTTTTAGTTCAGGGTTGCCCTGCTCATACAGCACGCTACTAAGGTAGCTTACCGAGGGGTCGAGATCTAAAAATGATGGCCGGCTAATTTTGCTGGTATAGTTCAGATTCAACTGTGCTTTTTCTGAAAAAGTATAGGAAAGCGACAGGGACGGAAACCAGTTGGATAATATCCTTTTCCCATCAAAAACAGAAACACTATTTTTCAGATATTCCCCTTCGTTGCGCTCGGCACGCAGACCTGCTTCTGCCGAAAAGTTTCCAAACTCACGCCCCAATGTGGTATAAGCAGCCAGCGTATGCTCAGTCATTACAGACTTATTTTCAGTATCTTCATTCTGTGAGAGTGCTACAATTTCAGAAAACGTATTGCTTTTAATTTCCGAAAACCGGACACCTGCATCTAACGTGTAAGCCCCAAACAAAAGGGTATTGTATTCTGCCCGCAAAGCGTAGGTGTTAAACTTTGAGCGGTTGTTTAAGATGTAGCTATCATTGGAGGCATCGGTGGTTGAAACGTTATTTACATTTTCATTGTCGGTATTGTCCAGGTATAAATAGTCGGCATACAGGTTGAAATGGTTCACAGAATCTACATCCCAACGATAGTTTAGGTTTAAGGTGTGCTTTTCGTTGTTTTTGTTAAAGTCTCTTAGCACATTATAGGTTTCATTCTGCTGTCCGGTAAGGGTTTCTGTACCATTTATATTGGCATTTCCCCTGCTTTTGTCCAAATAATACTGTAGGTCAAGGCTGTGTTTGTCGTTAACTTTAAGGTTGCTGCCAAAAACAAGGCTATGCAGGTGTTGGTTTTCGGTCATCCATGCGTTATAGCTATTTCTCTGCGCGATGTCAGTGGTTTGTACATCCTGAAAAACCTCTGCCCCCTCTTTGGTACGGGCATTCTTATATTTATAGGATAAAAAGTTCGTCCAGTTTCCTGCAGCGTGGTTAATGTTAAGTGTTTCGGAATGGTTGTACAGCCTGCCCATTACAGAACCGTGAACCAACTGCGCCGAAAGCTCCTGTTTGGCAGCTGCTGTGGTGGTGATGTGAATAGTGCTATTATAGCTGGCATCGTATTTGGCTGATGGGTTACGGTCAACCATAATGGACTTGATACGTTCAGGTTGCAGGCTGCTGATTTGTGCCCGGTTTTTCACTTCACGCCCGTTAATAAAAATCAGCGGTATGCCTTTTCCCGCTACTTCTATATTTTCGCCTTGTACAACTACACCTGGCACAAACGCCATTACATCTGTGGCGTTAGGTAGCCTCGTCAGGTACGAATCCTTTACTGTAAGTATAAGCCTGCCCTGATCTGACTTTAGCATTTTACGGTGTGCGCTTACTTCAATCTCACCTATGCTCACCCCGGCGTTTAAGCGGATAGTATCCAGCATGATGGATTGTTCAAGGTTTATGGTTACGGAATAACTTTCATAGCCTACAAAGGAAACCTCTAGGGTGTATTCACCCTGTTGCAGTCCATTAATGGAAAACAATCCATTTTCATTGGTAATGTCACCTGTAATTACCGATTTATCAGTGTTAAATACGACTACCGTAGCATAAGGTAATACCTCGTTTTCATTACTGATTACTTTGCCAGAAACTATAAGGTTTTGAGCAAAAATATATGATAAGGAGAAGGTAAGTAAAACGGTTACTATTAATTTCATCCATTTCATAGCTATCATTTTTAAAAATTCATAAAGAGAAGTTGCGAGTTTTGTCTTCACTAAACCTTTGCAGTTATTTGTTTGGTTTCGACATTGCAAATATGAAGAGGGTGATAGGAAAAGCACCTAACGGCAACCTAACGGTAACATACAAACCTGTTATATTGGGAATTTATGTCATAAAAATGTAATTCGATATGCCCATAAACCGACCATTCCTATTATCTTTATAAGAAATTTTGTAAAAAAGCCGCATGAAACCTTACAAAAAAATAGCTCAAAAAAATCAACTTTACAGATGGATTACGGTAAGTGCCATCCTGTTTTTTTTTACATTACAGTTCTACGCCCTATACTTCACTTACAACAGTTTGTCCGATATTTTGAGCAAGTCTGTTGACGATGCTCTGTTTGAAGCAGTAAAAGAATATCGCAGTATTAATGTGAAGAACAAGAAAGACCCTATTACAATATCTTTTAATGAAAAAGAAAAGAAAAACATTGATAACACTAGTAAATCAGCTATTAGTAGAATGATTGATTATTCCGATTTGAATTTAAGCTTTGATGATTTACTTTCACTACTGTCCGACTAAACTCTAAATATTCATTTATTGCCTCTGCATCCCAATAAACACAGGCAACGATTTTGATTATTAGAAAAGCACCCCTCAGAAAATAAGTTTAATTTGACCGTATAAATCTGGCGAACCTCGCTTATTTAAGTAGTCCCGCTTGGTGCTGCGGAGCAGCTCAAAAACATCGAGTAGGCTGATCAGGTGTATCCGGACTAGCGTTGCCACCACCGAAAATGCTTTCTGGGTGTTGGCCATCTTTTGGATCAC
>NZ_FMYP01000097.1 GCF_900096565.1 Williamwhitmania taraxaci | reverse complement strand
TGTATGGGCGTTCCGGTAAGCATAGTAAAGGTCTTGCCGCACGTTTTGCACTTGGAGCGCTGCCTCCCATTGAACATGCTGTGCTTAATGATCATGCTGCTCGAGCAGTGGGGGCAGACTTTCGCCTCCCCCAGCTGAGCCGTAAGTGATGCATCCGTATTTTTCAGCTCCCGCATTACCGTAACGCGCTCTTGTTCTGTCAACTGTTTTGCGAGTTCTCGGATTTGTTCAATTATTGTCATATCATAGAGACTTTCCACTAAGATAAGCAAATTTTTGCAACAACATTATCACTGAATAGAGCCAACTTATTCTGTCTTTCTTTCTATTCTTGTTCATCCTAGGATTTCTGTCCCTTATCGTCTTGCGCTATAAGGTAAAGCGATTCCTTAAGAAGAATAGCGCCGGGTATACCGAAAATGATACTAAGCGCAAGCCCGGTGAAGTTTGGGTGGACGATAAAAGAGATTCCTCCCAAAGTGGAAGCAACAAGCTAAAGGATGTAGGCGACTATGTCGACTACGAAGAGGTAAAGGAATAGTCCCTTAAGTCTTCCTAAAAGCAAAAAGCCGAGCCAATAATGGTTCGGTTTTTTTGTTCTCTATTGTTTTCGCATTCTGAGTTTGAATTCTTTCGGATGCGAAAGATATGCTCATTATTGTATCATATATGGTCTGTTAATGTGATACCAAGTCTTTCGGACTTTCGAAAAAGATGGAACTACAATACACCCTTTACAGCTCGTGTTAATGCCGAGGAGAAGACAAAATCATTTAACTCTTTGTTATCGGCATGTAGTATCTCCTCACGGTTTCCTTCCCACCAAATCTTTCCTTCGTTGATAAAAAATATTTTATCACCAATTTCCATTATGGAATTCATATCGTGAGTGTTAATAATGGTAGTCATTTGATACTCTTGCGTTATCTCCTTAATTAGGTTATCGATAACAGTGGCCGTTCTTGGATCGAGGCCAGAGTTGGGTTCATCGCAGAAAAGATACCTAGGGTTTAAGGCAATGGCACGAGCAATCGCTACCCGCTTTTGCATTCCTCCACTAATTTCGGAAGGGAAAAGATGATTTGCGTTCTCAATATCTACGCGCTGAAGGCAGAAATTGGCTCTTTCTTCCATCTCCTCTTTGCTCATCTTAGTAAACATTTCGAGGGGAAACATAACGTTTTCTATCACTGTTGCGCTATCAAAGAGGGCACTTCCCTGAAATAACATTCCTATTTTCTCCCGAACCTCTTGTTTCTCATTCCGCTGGAGTTTTGTAAAACTAAAATCATCGTAGAATATCTCCCCTTTATCCACCTCATACAGACCAACAAGCGATTTGAGCAAAACGGTTTTACCCGATCCGCTTTGTCCAATAATTTGGTTTATTTCCCCAGGTTGGAAGGTGACCGAAACATCATCAATCACCAATTTATCCTCGAAGGATTTAGAAATGCGAACGGCTCTAATCATATTTATTTACTTAAGAAGCAGCTGGGTAAGGATAAGGTTGAATAGAAGAATGGTAATGCTTGAAACAACAACGGCCTTAGTGCTTGATCGGCCAACCTCAATCGATCCACCTTTAACCGTATATCCATAGTAGGATGAAATGGAGGTGATTAGGAAAGCAAAAACCACTGTTTTTACAAGCGCATAGGTAACGTAAAAGGGGACAAATGTATGCTGAATACCTTCAATATAGTTTTGGGTGGTAAGCACTCCGGTAAATACACCCACGAGCCAGCCGCCGAAAATACCAACAAAAATGCTAAGGATCGTAAGGAATGGATTAAAAAGTACTGTTGCAACAATCTTAGGAAGAATAAGGTAACTGGCGGAGTTTACGCCCATAATCTCCATGGCATCTATCTGTTCCGAAACTCGCATTGAACCTATTTCGGAGGCAATATTCGAACCAACCTTGCCGGCTAAGATTAACCCCACAATGGTAGAGGAGAATTCCAGTAATATGGAATCACGGGCAGCTAACCCTATCAGGAAGTTAGGAACAAAAGGATTGTTGGCATTATAAGCTAATTGCAAGGTGAATACGGCACCCATAAATGCAGAGATAACGGCAACAATTCCAATAGAGTTCACACCTAATGAATCAATCTCCCGTAAAATTAACTTGTAGTATAACTTTCCTTTTTGAGGACGCGAAAAAACCCTTCGAAGCAGAAGAAAATAGTCACCTAAAACTCGCAACAGGCCCATCGTTTTTTTTTGTAAAGGTAGAAAATTCCTTCTATTAAACATTTTGATATGAACACGTGAATTTCTTTTCATAACTTTGAGAAAAATACAACTATGAACAAGAACCACTATTGTATTATAATGGCTGGAGGGGTTGGAAGCCGGTTTTGGCCGCTGAGCCGAAATGCAAAGCCCAAACAGTTTTTAGATATTCTCGGAACCGGGAAAACCTTTCTGCAGCAGACCTTTGATCGTTTTGCCAAAATAATTCCGGCTGAAAATATAATGATTGTCACCAGTGCTATTTATAAGGATCTTGTTCTGGAACAATTGCCACAGATTGATCCTTCCCAAATCCTACTTGAGCCCTTCCGACGAAATACGGCTCCATGTGTAGCATATGCCAACTATAAAATATTGCAACGAAATGCGGATGCGGTTGTGGTTGTGGCTCCATCCGATCATCTAATCATGAATGAGGTTGAGTTCCACCAAATCATTCTTAAGGGGCTTCAATTTGCGGAGTCTAATAGTGCCATAACAACCATTGGTATCAAACCAAATCGTCCTGAAACGGGTTATGGCTATATTCAAATTAACAGTTCGGTATCGGCTCCAGTAGTGGGGATTCGGAGGGTGAAGACATTTACTGAGAAACCGAATCTCGAGATGGCTAAGATATTTCTCCAAAGTGGCGAATTTCATTGGAATTCGGGAATATTCATTTGGTCGCTCAAGACCATTATGGATAACTTTGCCGAGTTTCTACCGGAAGTTGACAAACTGTTCGGCGATGGTGTTGGGCTTTACAATACTGATAGAGAAGAAGCATTTATTCGGCAGGTCTATTCGGAGTGTAAAAGCATCTCTGTTGATTATGGTATTCTCGAGAAGGCGAGTAATGTTTTTGTGATCCTTGCCGATTTTGGCTGGTCCGACTTAGGCACTTGGGGTTCGCTATACCTTAACTCCAATCTCGATAAAGATGGCAACACAATTGGTGGAGCAAACGTTATGCCCTACGGATTGAAGAATTGCGTTGTTCGAGTTCCTGACAATAAGTTAGTTGTTCTTCAAGGGCTTGAAGACTATATCGTGGTAGAATCGGATGATATTCTATTAGTGTGCAAGAAATCGGACGAGCAGGAGATAAAGACTTTTGTAAGTGATATTCTTATCGAGAAGGGAGAGCAATATACATAATGCTCTTTACTTCGTTAAAAAGTAAAAGCCACCTTATGGGTGGCTTTTTTATGTGATAACTGTTAGGCTAGAACTCCCAAAGATCGTGTTCTTCGTTGAAAATATCCTCTCTTATCCTATCAGATTCTACCATGTTTGGAATACCTCCAAGTGTGTATGTGCTGATTGTCCTATTGTTGTAAACGTTACCCTCTCGAATAATATAGGAGGCAAATCTGCGTAGAAAGAAAAGGTCGTCAAACGAAATCCGTTGAGCATCATTGTGCTCCGAATAAACGCTAGTATTAGCTAAAACTTTTCTTACCTCCGGGAAATAGATCCAGAATGTTTTCACCTTGGTAATTTCACCTTCGGCGACGTCATCCTGAGCCTGGTCAGCGGTAGTGGTGGTTTTTAAGTAAACGCGAATAGGACAGATACCAATAATTCTGCACTGCATCGTGGAATACTTCTTATCAAAATACCACTCTTCTTTCACTAGTAGTTCTTTTATTTCGCCCCACTTAGGATCGGAATATTGCATCTTAGGAGAACCGTCCTCGTTTTGTCCAATCTGAACCATTCCTCCGCCAATTTTGCCTTCGCACTCGGTAGGGGAAATAGTAGAAGTAAACTCGTCATCTTCTCCGTCGTAGGCAGTAAGTTCGCCCTTATTGATTGCAGAGTAAAGAGTTTGAATAAGACTCTTCCTATCTTGCATCTCTTCTGTAGGGAAGTATAGGGGGAGATTTAATTTTTCTCGGAGATCTATAACTCGCCAAATACGTTTGCTCCACATCACGTCACCCTCTCTAAGAGAAGGATAGGGGACTGGTTCGCGTTCCTTAATGGTCTCCTTTACATAGATGCCATCCTTAACCAAACTCTCTTTTTTGATAGGCTGGGAATTTGCTGAAAGGCCTAGAGAAGCCAAGGAAATTATGCCCACTAAATAATGCAAACACCTTCTCATAGTCGTGTTATTTAATTTTAACATTTAACTGATATGGATAATCTCTTACCGTGCCATCAGGGCCAATGATCTTGATATCTTCAATGGTGATTTTATTCCCAGCTTTTAAGCGGGAAAGCATGTTCTTTGCTTTGTCGTTGAACCGCCATCCATCGTTTGAAATACTGTTCTCATATCCATCGGAGTTTAGTGAAAATGTAAAACTCTTAACGATATAGGAAATATCGAAATCAAAATCGGGTGGCATTTCTGCCTTCACACCGTCGGCCCCTGCAGCAAAAACTTTATCCACTGATTTTCCGGTTATTCCTTGAATCCTAACAAGTGGATCGGGAACATTTTTAACCCGAAAATTGATTTTGCCAAGAAACTTCTGTGATTTATCTATTTCAGCAAATACGGTAATATCGGTAAGTTTTCCTTGCCCAGGCTGAACAATGTAGCCCTTTGCAGTCCTCTTGTATGATCCGTTCTCTACTTTGATTACCAGTTTGTCTGCCGATACTCCGGAGGCTGAAACGTCGATTGGATTATCAACACCTCGGTATAGTACGTTCATCTTACTAGGAGAAACAACTGCTGAAGGAACGGCAACCTGATATGTTACTTTAAATGGACGTTTCACGAGTTGACCGCTAGGCGACTTAATCTGTAAGAGACCACCCCAGTTTACTATTCCGGGTTTACTCCCACTGACCGAATATGATCCTATGCCGCTTTTAACATCTACTTTTTGACCAGCACCCCGCATTTCGTATTCTAATTCTCCCGATGCCGTTCTTTTCTCGTCGTAACCGCCAATGAATATTTCAGGGTCTTGGGTAGAGTCGGAAGCAGCGAGGAATATCTTGGCTTCGTATTTGCTACCTTGCAAAACATAATCGGAATTAGCAATAACAATCGCCTGCAACTTGTTGAATTTAAACGATCCAGCATCAATTTGCGAAAGCAGATAGTTAATAATTTCTGCCTCACAATTTAGAACATCGAGTTGCATTTTCGTCAAGATGGGCAAGATGGCTGCAACTGGAACACTTTCGAATCGGCCTGTTTCCCAGGTTCTTGGAGTTCCATCCCCTTTGTCTTTTGGATCTTTTGTATCTAAAAGGTTTTCAATGGTAGTTACCAGCGGTTCGTATGCCTTCTTATCTTCCACGATGCTCAGAAGAAAATCCCGATAGGTTGCGAGTTTTTTTCTTAACTCATAAGCTTCCCCGTTTTTATCAGCGCCAAGAAGGATTCTACTGCCAGCATCGGTGTCAGACTTATTTAGTAATTTTTCGCCTTCAACCTCTTCGCTGCCATTCTTATCTTTAACAACAGCTTCGGCCTCTTCGCCATCCGCTTGTCGAACGCAGCGAACTTTTAGGCTAACTATATACTTGTTGATTTCTTCAGTCTTCTTTCTAATCTCGTCGGCTTTCATTCTCCATGGCTTAACTTTCGTTTCGTTAAGTTTCTCCGCCATTGAGAATTCATTATACGCGCTACTGTTCTTTGAGGCGAAACTATGAGAAGTCTGAATAAGGCCTTGGTCAACTAATACGAATGCTTCCAGTACCTCGGCCGAAACGTTGAGTGCAAGCATGGCAGTAAGAACTAGGTACATCATACCTATCATCTTTTGCCTTGGTGTTTCTTTTCCGTGCCCCATAGTTTAATTCCCTTAACAGTAAGATTCGTTAATTATTCGACATTACGTTCATAGCTGATAGCATATTGCCATAAACTGAATTCAACGAATCGATATTTTGATTTAGTGTTGTAACTCCTTGACGTAAATGCTGTACCTCTTCGATTGATTTCTGAAGATCAGCAACCATCTTCTCAACACCAGTATATAAATTCCCTGATTCTTTCAGATATTTATCCGATTGGTTGATTTGCTGTTCATGGACCTGATTTAGCGATTCCAAGTGCTTGTTTAAACCTTGAAGTTGCTGAACATAGGTCTGATTAATGTTAGATACAGCAGTGCTGTCGATCTTTATTTGGCTAGTGATATCTCCATAACTCTTTACCAAATCGGTAGCAGAACCAGAAACATCCGAGGCAACTTTTTGTGCTGCAGCGGTAATGATCTCATTCAATTGTTTACCCGCAGCATCAATTTGTCCTTTTAGGTTGGAGCCAGTTTGACTCATGCCCTCATGGAATTTATCTCCTGCTTGAGCAACAACACCAGCTGTCTTCTGGTAACTTTCCGAAGCCAGATTGATGGATTCGCCAAGAACTTGTGATGACTGCTCGTATTTTTGTGTAAATGCTCCTACTGAACCTGCTGCACTCTTCATTTTCTCGGTAAACTCGTTCGAAGCAGCCGCTGCATTTGAAATATCTGAGAGCTTTTCGGTGGTTTGGCTGAGTTTCGCAAGTCCTTTGCCCACTTTATCAAAAAGTTCAGGACCAATATCTGCTTTTTCAAGCATTTGGTTGAATTTTTCTGTAAAGACAAGAGCACCAGAGTTACCTGATCCACCCATAGTAACAGGGGCCGTTAGTGTGGCTGTGGATGCGATCGGTTGTTGAACACCTCCAGTGGCTGCAATTACCCCAGCAATGATCTCTTGAATAGATTCACTATCCATGCCACCATTACGTGCAGTGCGATACCTCTTCAGTTCGTCCTCATCTGAGATTCCAGTCAATTCTGGATATACTAATGTCCAATCCACCTCCTCGTGAGGTGGCTCAAAAGCGGAGAAGAAGAAGATGAATGCCTCTGTAGTCATACCTATAATAAGAGCTGCAGATGCAAATTTCCAGTGCATTAACTTGAATAATGCTCCGATAATAACAACTGATGCACCCAAGCCATATAGCTTGGCCATGAAGTTTTTCCAGTTGTCACTTTGTACTATTTCAGTAATATTGAATCCCATTGTGGAAGTTTTTAATAAGTTACTAGTTTCCTCCAGGCATATAACTTCTTACACAACGAAAACCGATGTATGGTTTTGCAGTGTCCTGATATTCAAATGTTCTAGTTCCGTTCTGCAAGAAATATCCTATATCCTTCCAGGATCCGCCACGAATAACTTTTCGTTTAAGAGCTGGAGGGTCATTGGGTTTAGCATTATACTTGTAATCTGGGTTCATATCATGGGTAAACATGTATGCTGCGTCATCAAAAGCATTTGATGTCCATTCGGCAACGTTGCCAGCCATATCATAAAGCCCATAATCGTTTGGTTCGTAACTCATAATAGGAACAGTATTTAAACCGCCATCATCGATGTAGTTACCGCGTAAAGGTTTGAAATTGGCCAAGAAGCATCCGGTCATGTTTCGGGTATACGGACCGCCCCATGGGTATTTGTTTAAGTCAAGACCACCTCTGGCAGCATATTCCCATTCACTTTCAGTTGGAAGTCGGTAGTCATTAACCATCGACTCACCATTTTTTATAAGTTGGTTGCTCAGGGTTTGAGAACGCCAGATTGTAAAGGCAGTTGCTTGTTTCCACGATACTCCTACCACTGGGTAGTCATCAAAACTTGGATGCCAGAAATAGGTGGAGGTGTATGGTTCGTTGTAGGAGTAAGTAAAATCACTAATCCAGCAGAGCGTATCCGGATATACGTTAATAACATCGCGGATTATGAATGATGAGCGGTCTGTAATTGGCACCTCTTCGCCCATTACATTCACAATATTTCCAGAGTAGCGTTTCTCTTCGTAGTTATATCGGTTACGAGGATTTGCTGCTTGTTGAAGGTCTATCCAAAAGTATTCGTATTGTAGTTTACGGGTATCAATTTCTTTTCGACGATAGAAGCGCTCCTGCACGTTGTAGTACATCGAGTCTAATATTGAGGCTTGCTCTTCATCTTTGGAATCAATAGGTGTCTCCCAGTTTAGAACTGGTGGGTCAATCTCGTTACCGAATTCGTCCTCTGCTATAGCATAATCGTCTATTTGTTCTGCTAAAAGGCGACGGGAAATGGAATCGGTTACGTATTGAACGAATTGGCGATATTCGTTATTGGTGATTTCGGTTTGATCCATCCAAAATGCATCGACAGAAACGGTTTTAGACGGTGCTGTTACGGACCAAGCGAGATCTTGATCGCTAGCGCCCATATTATAGGAACCCTGTGGAATAAAAACCATCCCAAATGGAGGAGCTTCTCCGTAACTTCTCCGCCCCCCTACACCTACCAATTCGCCACTTGTATTGGGGCCGCAACCTGTGATTATTGCCGCTAAGAGACTCAGAACAAATACTCTTTTCATAGTCGGTTATTTATGAGCAAATAGACAAAATATTCGGTTAAAAAGTTATCGCAAATTACAAAAATCTTATACTCTTGTACCTCTGTGGTGGTTTTTCTTTTTTCAAAGAAAAGCAGTAACTCACCATAAACTCGTGAGTGCCATCGTTATAACCACTTAAATCAGACAAAGAATAATCGTAAGCATATCCAATTCTTACACCATTAAACAGTTCTATACCAAACATACCGATGATAGCATCGTTAAGTCTGTAAGAAACGCCACCCCATATCCGTTTATTGTAGAGAACATTTGTATTCACTGTTAACGAGGAACTAGCCCCTTCGGTTACCAAAAAGATGCTTGGAATGATTTCAAATGATGGATTTGGTAAAGCCAAGTTGTATCCGCTTGTAAGGTAATAGTGGCGTTTAAGAGTTGACGCATTGGCCGATTTGTTGATGACAGGCTCGTTTAAATGCTGTGACGATAGGCCAAAATACATCCTATCCGTTTTGTAAAAAAGGCCAAAACCTAGATCCAAACTCATAACGCTCTCCTTTGACTGGGGAATATTGGGATCTGGGCCAGTTACAGCAATATCTTCAGGATATACCCATTTTGGATCGAGTGATGCATTTATGAATCCCCCCGAGATGCCTATTCCTAATTGCCCGCTAGCTAAACTCATTCGGTAAGCATAGCTCACGTTAATGTCTATATCGTTGTTAAACGCGTATTTGTCGTTATATACTGTAATTCCGGCTCCATGCGATTTACCAAACAGCCGAAAGGGAGAGTTAACATTCACCACCGTGGTTGCTGGTGCTCCTTCGAAACCAACCCATTGCTGGCGATTGATTGCGGAGGCGCAAATCAAATCGGAACTGCCTGCATAGCCTGGGTTTATGGTCATTTGGTTAAACATATTATGGCTAAATTGGGGCGCTTGTTGGGCAAAAAGCCCCAACAAAGGATTTGAAACAACAATTAGAAGTATTAATAACCTTCTCATAAAAATTCCCCAATATTTCTTCAACTGAAAGGTAAAATAACTAAAAAATTATTTCTCAAGCAAATTTTTATACCTTAAATCCGCAACATAAGAGTAAAAATAATCGGGAACCCCTGTAATAATAATCATCACAAGGCTTTCCCGATTAAAATATTTTCACCTACTTAGGTGAAAACATCGTAGCGGATGAAAATTACATATTCTAGCGACACCATCAACTCTTTTGGCGGAATAAATTTTGCAGACAAAATTATCCGGGAGGCCTCTATTTACGACACCATAGACCAAACGCTTGGCATTCGGGGAGTTAAGGCACAGTATTCCTACAGTGATTTGTTTCGATCCTACCTCATGCTGGTTTTATGCGGCGGCGAATGCGCCGAGGATATTACCGAACACCTGCGCTCAGAGCTGAACCAGCTTACCGGATTTCAAG
>NZ_FMYP01000096.1 GCF_900096565.1 Williamwhitmania taraxaci | reverse complement strand
CAACGAAGTATCTACAGAACTATTCGAATTGGTTTGTCGCGGTAGAAAGGGCAAAGAAGGAGAAATCCTCACCGGAAAAGGTAGGCCGGCAGCTGTTGAAACGCTACCAAGCATGGGATCTATTTACAAACATTGAAGCGCATTACAAGAGTTTCATACAAGCCTACTCAGAGCGCACCTACCGATGTCCAGTGAAACGGTCGTGGAAGTCGCAAAATTGGAATAGTGGAGTAATTCAGGTTAGTGCAGCATTTTAATGCTAACAAAATATTATCAACAACATTTTTTTAGATTACAGCCATTTGGTAGGAACCTCTGTCGAGATTTGGTAGGTAGCCGATTTCCTTCCATTTAATTTTACCACCAAGGTGTAGTTGCAGTATAGGTCTAGGTGGATAGTTACGGGAACGTTTTGGTTGACTGTTTTTGTTATAATCAGTTCGTAACCGTTATATATTTCTACTAATACTTTGCAATGTTGGTCGTTAGTTATTTGGCTTGGGTTAATGGTTAATTCGAAACGATTTTCGCGGTCGAGGGAGAAGCTATTTAGTTGAATGAGTCCGAACAATAGTAATAGAGCGAATCTCTTTGTTTGCATGGTCTCGTTTTAGTTCAGGCAAATTTACGGACGATTGTGCAATTGGTTGTATCTGCTTTGATGAAAAAGTGTTTTTACTTGATAAACCTCTGTTTCGTGAGGCTTAAATTTCATTCAACCACATTTACTTTAAGTGAAGACCTCCGTCCGAAACTGAAAAAATCACTTGTTAGTTCGATAACAGTTAAATTCTTGATAATGATAATCTTATTAGGTTTTAGGTTGATTTATTGATAATCTTATCGTTGGATAGATTGTTTGGATTTATATTCATTCTAAATAGTTGCTTTGTGCTGTAGAGTCATGCGTAAAGGTTAAAACCAAAGGCAAAGAACTCTATTTTTGTTGGCCAAAGATTGTGTATTTACCATGGGAAGTGCTCGTGAAAAAACAGTGGAACATCTCGGTAGAGTTGTTGAGGTTACCAGAAATAGTGTTCGCATCTCAATTGTGAGTGCTTCGGCATGCGGCTCCTGCCATGCCAAGTCGGCATGTTCGCTCTCCGAATCTACGGAGAAGGATATTGTGGTTGATAATCACGGATTGCAGTTGCATGTCGACGATCAGGTTAAGGTTATACTCCAACGTTCGCTAGCCATGCGGGCCGTTGTGTTTGGGTATGTTTTGCCCCTGTTTGTAATGCTGGGGGTGCTCATTGCTGCCTCGGAGTTGTTGGGCAGCGAAATAATGGCCGGACTATGGTCCATTGGAGCCGTTGTGGTTTACTATTTGATGCTGAATGTATTCAAGAAGCGGCTAGAGGCAAAGTTTGTATTTAGGGTTGAACGACTTGATTAGAAAAACAATATAGCATGAGTTCTACAATAATTTTCACAGTCCTTACTTTAAGCCTACTGGGTGTTGTCTCAGCAGTGGTGCTTTATTTTGTAGCCCAGAAGTTTAAGGTTTATGAGGACCCACGAATTGATGAAGTGGAGGCGATGCTTCCTGGAGCCAACTGTGGCGGATGCGGATTTGCTGGCTGTCGTGGATTAGCCGATGCATTAGTATCCTCGGAGGATATTTCTGCACTTTATTGCCCTGTTGGCGGAAACAAAACTATGTCCTCAGTGGCGCAATACTTAGGTAAAGCAGCAGCTGAAAAGGAAGCTCAGGTTGCGGTTGTGCGCTGCCAAGGCTCGCTTGATCAGCGAGTGAGACTAAACAGTTACAATGGAGCATCTTCCTGTGCCGTTTCTGCCTCTTTGTACATGGGCAATACCGGTTGCCAGTATGGTTGTTTGGGATTAGGCGATTGCGTAGTGGTCTGTAATTTTGATGCAATTCGAATTAATGCGGTTAGTGGATTGGCCGAAGTGATCGATGAGAATTGCACTGCCTGTGGAGCATGCGTTACAGCGTGCCCTAAGCAGATTATTGAATTACGAAAAAAAGGTCCCAAGGATAAGAAGATATTTGTTTCGTGCGTAAGTAAGGACAAGGGTGCCATAGCCAAGAAAGCATGCAATGTGGCTTGTATTGGTTGCGGAAAATGCGTAAAGACCTGTCCTTTCGATGCCATCACGCTCCAAAATAACTTGGCATATATTGATGTGCAGAAGTGCAAACTGTGTCGGAAATGCGTTGCGGTTTGCCCTACATCGGCTATTTTAGAGGTAAACTTTCCTGCCAGAGTAGCGGCAGTGGAGTCGAGCGACGAAACAGTGTAATTGTAAGTATTGGTAATAACATAAATAGGTTAAAACCGTGTTGAAAACATTTTCAAAAGGTGGTATTCATCCACCCGAAGCGAAGTTGTCTGCAGCTGTAGCCATCTCAGTGTTGCCTGTACCTCATGAGGTTTATATTCCCATTTCTATGCATATTGGTGCACCGTCGGAGGCATTGGTAGCAAAAGGGGATAAGGTGTTAGTGGGCGAATTGCTTGCTAAAAGCACCGGGTTTGTATCGGCGAATATTCACTCCTCAGTTTCAGGAACGGTTGAGGGTATTGAATCATTGGTTGATGCCAGCGGATATCCCCGGCAGGTAATGAAAATCAGTGTTGAAGGAGACGAATGGCTTCCGACTATTGATCGGACTTCCGATTATTTGTTTCCCAAAGGATTAACGAGCAAGGAAGTTGTGGATGCCATACAGAATGCTGGTGTTGTCGGACTTGGTGGTGCTACCTTCCCTTCGCATGTAAAGCTAACGGTGCCTCCCGGAAAAACTGCCGAAGTATTAATTATCAACGGCGTGGAGTGTGAGCCATTCCTCACTGCCGACCATCGCCTTATGTTGGAAAAAGGGCGTGAGGTATTGACAGGTGTTCAGCTGCTGATGACTGCTCTGGGCGTTACTAAGGCTTTCATTGGAATTGAAAACAATAAGAAGGACGCCATTAGCAGTATCAAATTGCTTGTGGAGGAGTTTGATGGAATTAAGGTTGTTCCGCTAAAGGTTAAATACCCGCAAGGAGGCGAGAAGCAACTTATTAATGCGGTGATCGGGCGCGAAGTGCCTTCGGGGGGTCTTCCCATTGATGTTGGTGCTGTTGTGCACAATGTTGGAACTGCCTTTGCTGTTTATGAGGCCATTGCTAAGCGTAAACCTCTATTTGAGCGCGTGGTAACGGTTACTGGAAACTCTGTAAAAGAACCCAAAAATTTTCTTGTCCGCATAGGTACTCCGGTTTCAGTGCTCATTGAAGCTGCAGGTGGACTGCCAGAAGATACCGGAAAGGTTATAAGCGGCGGCCCTATGATGGGCAAAGCGTTGAGTAGCCTCTCTGCTCCTGTAACCAAGGGAACCTCGGGCATTCTGATTATGCCAGAGGATAACGCAACTAGGCCAGTTCCCGATGTCTGCATTCGTTGCTCCAAGTGTGTGGGTACTTGCCCAATGGGTATGGAACCATACCTGCTTATAAAGTTGGCGAAAAAAGGACTGATTGAGCGATTGGAGCAAGAACGGGTAATGGATTGTATGGAGTGTGGCTCGTGCAGCTATGGTTGTCCAGCAAATCTTCCGCTTCTCGACTATATCAGGTTGGGAAAAGCAGAGGTCGCAAAAATGATAAGAGCTCGAAAGAAATAATTATATAAAAAACTAACTCAACTGATGGGAAAAATGTTCACAGTTGCTCCTTCTCCACACTTGTTTGGGAAGGAATCCGTCAGAGGGCTGATGCTCGATGTGGTGATAGCGCTTTCGCCAGCGTTCTTGGTTTCCATATTCTATTTTGGAATCGATGCATTGGTGGTAACCGCTATTTCGGTGGCATCGTGTCTGCTCTTTGAATTCTTGATTCAGAAATTTCTGATGAAAACCAAACCAACCATCACCGATGGTTCGGCACTGGTTACCGGTATTTTACTGGCCTTCAATTTACCAACCAATATTCCTATCTTTCTTATCGTTATTGGTGCTCTTGTTGCCATTGGTGTAGGGAAAATGAGTTTCGGTGGATTGGGCAACAACCCATTCAATCCGGCATTGGTTGGCCGAGTATTCCTGCTTATCTCTTTCCCTGTGCAAATGACGAGCTGGCCATTGCCCATTGCGCTGCAAACGCCCGATGCAATTACAGGAGCCACACCGCTTGCCGTAATGAAGGAGGCCCTTAAATCGGGTCATTCAGTTTCCGATGTGATGGCAGGTGGTCATATCCCTTCGTTCCCCGATATGCTTATGGGCAATATGGGCGGAAGTTTAGGCGAAATTGCTGCTCTCGCACTCATTCTTGGTGGGGTTTATCTGTTGGTTCGTAAGGTAATTACTTGGCATATTCCGGTTGCCGTTCTCGGCAGCGTGGCCCTGTTCTCATTTCTGCTAAATCTTGGCAATCCAGAGCGATTTGTGGGTCCCGCATTTCACCTATTAACTGGGGGTATAATTTTAGGAGCCATTTATATGGCCACCGATTATGTTTCGTCGCCCATGAGCCGCAGCGGTATGATACTGTTTGGCGTTATGATTGGGGTTATCACCGTTCTTATTCGTGTGTTTGGCGCTTACCCCGAAGGTGTGTCGTTTGCCATTCTTATTATGAACGGTTTTGTTCCGCTTATTAACATGTATATGAAACCAAAACGATTTGGGGAGGCTGTGAAAAATGGCAGGTAAAGAATCGACTTTTAAAAATATGGTGCTTACGTTACTTATTATAACGTTGGTAGCCTCCGTTGCCCTTGGGTATGTATATCAGTTTACCAAGGTGCCTATTGAGCTCGCTCAAATTACTAAGGTCAACAATGCGATCAGGGCGGTGGTGCCTGCCTTTGATAACGATCCCAACGCCGAAGTTTATAAGGCGGTAGTGGGAACCGATAGTTTGAATGTATACCCTGCTAAAAAAGGCGGTGTGGTAGTTGGTCTTGCCGTAGAAACCTTCACCGAGAAGGGGTATGGCGGACGATTCGAGCTGATTGTAGGATTTCTTCCCGATGGAACGATTAACGATATTGCGGTAATTTCCCACCACGAGACACCAGGATTGGGCGATAAGATAGATAAACGCAAGTCGAACTTCAGCTTGCAGTTTAAGGGAAAAAATCCGAAGGACTTTAAGATGATGGTGAAGAAGGATGGCGGAGATGTGGATGCAATTACTGCTTCTACCATCAGTTCACGCGCTTTTTGCGATGCCGTAACGCGCGCCTATGAAGCGGTAATGAAAGGAAATGTCAAATGAACATATCGAAAGAAATTGTAAGAGGGGTAATTAAGGAGAACCCAACCTTCATCCTCCTACTGGGGATGTGCCCAACGCTGGCTACCACCACCTCCGCCTTCAATGGAATGGGAATGGGTTTCGCTACTCTATTTGTTTTGGCTCTATCCAATATGGCAATTTCCATGGTGAAGGATCTTATTCCCGCAAAGGTGCGGATACCCTCTTTTATTGTGATTATAGCCTCTTTTGTTACGATGGTTGACCTGTTAATGGCCGCTTATTTGCCTGCGCTACATTCCCAACTGGGTATCTTTATCCCATTGATAGTAGTAAACTGCATTGTGCTGGGACGTGCCGAGGCGTATGCTTCCAAAAACGACGTGTTTAGCTCGTTGATAGATGGAATAGGAGTCGGATTGGGATTTACCCTCTCGCTGACCGTGCTTGGTGCTGTTAGGGAGTTATTAGGCGATTTATCTTTGTTTGGTGTTAAGTTAGCACAAACGAATGGTTTTTGGTTTCTTAAAATGCATTTTATTTCAAATGAAGGATGGCTGACACTCAATGGTCTAAAGTTGATTCCTTTGGGAGGTATGCTTGTGTTTGTTTTGGCGCCGGGTGCCTTCATTGCCTTGGCCTATTTGATGGTGCTTTTCAATAGATTGAAACGGAAATATTTTAGTAACTAGCCATGGAATACATTGTTATTGTTATTTCTGCCATTTTTGTAAGCAACGTTGTACTTTCCCAGTTTCTAGGGATTTGTCCGTTTCTTGGTGTTTCCAACAAGGTGGAAACATCCATGGGTATGGCAGGGGCCGTTACGTTTGTTATGGCGTTGGCCAATTTGGTTACCTACCTTGTATACAACTACATCCTGTTGCCGCTGGATATCACATTTATGAAGACCATTACTTTCATTTTGGTGATTGCTGCGCTGGTGCAAATGGTTGAGATTATTCTTAAGAAGGTAAGCCCATCGCTCTACCAAGCGCTGGGCATCTTTCTTCCCCTTATCACCACCAACTGTGCGGTGCTGGGTATTGCCTTGCTGGCCGTTCAAAAGGACTACAATTTGGTGATGAGTGTTGTATATAGCACCGCCACAGCCCTCGGCTTCGGGCTTGCACTGGTTATCTTTGCCGGTATCCGCGAAACGCTCGAGTTGGCCGATATTCCTAGGGAGATGAAGGGTATTCCTATTGCGCTGGTAACGGCAGGCATTCTTGCCATGGCCTTTATGGGTTTCTCCGGAATAGTATAAACTTTCCATCGAAATTTATGGAGCTCGCTTAGGCGGGCTCTTTTTATTTGTGATTTTGGCGAGTGCAAGATTTTGAAACGGCAAAGGAGAAGCCGATTTAAGCCGATGTCGGACGAAACGTCCTGAATACCTATTGTGCGCTTGTTGTGGCCGTGCACCTGCAACCCGCATTCATCTATTTTGCTATATTTACACTGTGTGAGGTTTGTGGTAACGGACGAAAATACGTCCGCTTCAGCTGGGGCCGCATTACTGGATTTGAGGTTACGCACAATGGGGTTAACGGCACTCGCTACATCGACATTGAACTCGATAACCTGATCCGTGTTGAGGTAAAGAGCTGGAGCAAGATGTATCCCGCCACCTTTATCAAGCAGTTTGTGGAGAAGGACCTTGCCAACGTTTCCAACCTCAAGAACATGCGCTAGGTGTTCGATGGCAAGTATAAGGGCGTGCTGAAGGACGATATCCTTAAGGTGCTGAAATCGCCTAAGGGTAAGGCGGCGTTGAATAAACTACATGGAAATGGACAACTTCAAAAATTGTTACCCAATGAAAAAATTAAATCGGTTGATGATTTCCTAGATAAGATATCAGAAGATAATTACTATAAAACGCTTATAGATGTTTACTAAATGTTTGCAAATAAGTAGTGTGTCCGGAGATTATCTCCAAGATAATGATGATTTGTATTGTTGGCGAAATGGTGCGGTTACATCGATTCAATTAAACACTGAAGAGACAAATTGGATAGGCAAAATAGATAATACCCAACAACTCTTTTTTTCGGACAAGTCATCGATATATCCCTATCGACAATACCATTGCATTAAAAAAGTATCCAAGAATGATGGGGTGTTATGTTTTGCTTTAGAAGCTGATATCTTCCCTGTTAGTATTGTTGATGATAAGATTTATGCAGAATATGATAATGGGGAGCATGTATATATATCTGAGTTAAATCTTTTAGATTTCAGTAATAAGGCACTTTTTGTTATTAATCAAAAGCGTCTTTTGCTTTCTATTAATTGCTTTTTCTTTCTAACTACAGGGCGAAATACTATTGAGTGCCACTCCCTTGCCACCGGCGCCGAACTCTGGAAGGTTGACGTGGGTGAGCTGGGGCAGTATGAGGATATGAAGGGGCAAATGGTTAAGGGCGAAGTGTCAGCGGTCTTCGCTCTAGGCGACACGGTTGTTGCCAAGGTAAAAGCCTCGGTGCTTGTTGGCTATAGCGTTGAGAGCGGTGAGCAGCGCTGGCTTCACCGCTTTGGCAGTGGGAATGTTTACCTGCTTGCGTTTTACGAGGGCGTATTTCACGTATTTGCCGATTTATACTATGAAATTGATGGCGCTTCAGGACAAATACTATCCAAGAAACCCTACCGCGAGCTGCTTGTCGAGGCAAACGTTAAAGACTATTGGCTCACTACGCCAGCTGTAAGCGATAAGTATATAGCCATCTCGTCCCACTACGATACCGCCATCTTGCTCATCAACCGCAGCGCCTTTACGGTGGAGCAGCGCATAGCGTTGGAGGGGTGCAAGAGCGGCATACCGCTGAGCAACGCGCCGCGCCTATACGGCAACCGCCTCTACCAGCTCGATGGCGATGGCACGCTGCATATCTTTGAGGAGAAGGAGTAAGTAGCATCCAACCTTCATGCCTAAGTTAGCCCGGACAAATAGCACTGCTCCAGCGGGCATCTTTTTCATCCACCCCTGCAAGATACACAGCTAGTCCGGGCCCGACTACTACGCGGCGGAATACTAGTCGCATCCGGACTTTTTGTAAGGAAAGCACTATCGCCAAAGGCTGCCGTAGGCGGATGGGAAGCTCT
This sequence comes from Williamwhitmania taraxaci, assembly GCF_900096565.1. Lineage (NCBI taxonomy): Bacteria > Pseudomonadati > Bacteroidota > Bacteroidia > Bacteroidales > Williamwhitmaniaceae > Williamwhitmania > Williamwhitmania taraxaci. The sequence continues at coordinate 2,092 of NZ_FMYP01000096.1, read as the reverse complement.
AGCTGACTTTAGGTGGCAGTGCAATCGCAATTGTAAAAAACCTTTCTTTGGTTTCGATTTATGGACATTCTTCCATTGTTGCTTTGTTCTTAAAATTTCTTCAATTTTGTAAGGGTTGCAAACAGTTTTTTACATAACTTACATTGCTTAAAGGATAGAAATATGCGGTATGCTCTAAAACTGTTCATCTTTTCTTGCGGAGTTATAACTCTTGGGTCTTTTAGTTCTTTGGAATCGCATGGAACTCCAAAGATTCTGATCGTTAATTCATACCATCAGGGTTTGTCGTGGACCGATAGTTTAGTTGCTGGTTTTCGATCGTCCGTTATCAAAAGCCATCCAGCCTCCGAGTTGTATATTGAGTATATCGACTCGAAACGTAAAGCGTTAACCCCCGCTCGCGGCGAGGAATATTTTCACTATTTAAAGCAATCGTATGGTGGGTTGGCTTTAGATTTAGTTTTCCTTACCGACGACGATGCCGTTAGCTTTTGGATGCAGTACGGGCAGGAGATTAGTCCCAACACGAAGGTTGTCTTTGCTGGGGTTAATAAGGTTTACGATTTCCCTTCAAACTATTGTGGGTTGATTGAGTTGGTTGATTTTTCAGCCGCCTTTCAACTAATTCTAGACGCGAGTCCTGCGGCTGAGCAAATTTATGTTGTCAACGATGCCACAACAACGGGTATGGTACTTACCAAGCAAATGGGCGCAGCGTTAACCGACAAGAAAATTCTCAGTAAAATAACTTTTCTGACAGGGCTTTCGTTTTCCGAACTGAAGGAAAAGATTGCAGCTATAGAGCCTCCGGATGTCATCTTTTTTGTGCTCTACAATGTGGATAGTCATGGTCAGTATCTTAGCTATGAGGCTACGCTGGATTCGATATTAAATTTGGTAAAGGTTCCGATTTTTGTATCGTGGGAATTTTATATAGGCCATGGCGGTGTGGGTGGTAACCTCATTTCGCCTCGGCTGCACGGCCAATCCGCCGGCCTTATGGCCGATCGGGTATTGGCTGGCGAGTTGCCTTCCGAAATAGGAGTAAAGCCTGGGCCTACACATAATTTTTTCGACTATCGCGTTTTGAAAAATACCTCGATTAAGCGAAGCGATCTACCTCGCGATTCTATTATAATTAATCTTCCTTTTGCGTTTGTTAAGCAAAATCGCCTCCTATTTAGCGCCCTTGCCGCCTTGTTTTTCATGCTTCTTGCTGTTATCTTTTCCCTTGTTATAGGGAATCGGCGGAAACGATATAGACTTAAGCGGGAAGAAGCATTGGTGGCAGCATTGAGCGATAGTCAACATGGGCTTGTGGAAGCCAAGCGCAAGGCCGAGGAGGCAAATCGGCTAAAGAGCTTGTTTTTATCTAATATGAGCCATGAGATTCGATCACCCATGAATGGAATAGTTGGCTTTGCGAATTTGCTAAAGGATGTCGATCGGTTATCGCCCTCAAAGCGAAAGACATATGTGGATATTATTAATGCTAATAGTAGAAATTTACTAATGCTAATTACCGACATTCTAGATATTTCTAAAATTGAGGCAAATCAACTTGTTCTTCATCCCCGCCCATGTGCAGTAAACCAGCTAATGGCCGATCTCTTCGTTTTCTTTAACAATGAAAAGGATCGTATGGGTGTCGATCACCTAAACCTTTCTTACTCTCAGGGGGTATCCGAAATGGATTTTATCATTCAAACCGATAGGGATCGCTTACGGCAAGTTTTAGCTAATGGCTCTATTCAGTGATAATGTTGTTGCAAAAATTTGCTTATCTTAGTGGAAAGTCTCTATGATATGACAATAATTGAACAAATCCGAGAACTCGCAAAACAGTTGACAGAACAAGAGCGCGTTACGGTAATGCGGGAGCTGAAAAATACGGATGCATCACTTACGGCTCAGCTGGGGGAGGCGAAAGTCTGCCCCCACTGCTCGAGCAGCATGATCATTAAGCACAGCATGTTCAATGGGAGGCAGCGCTCCAAGTGCAAAACGTGCGGCAAGACCTTTACTATGCTTACCGGAACGCCCATACACGGGTTGAAAAAGGTTTCACTTTGGCAGGATTACTGCACGTCCA
>NZ_FMYP01000095.1 GCF_900096565.1 Williamwhitmania taraxaci | reverse complement strand
CCAGCTACAGCAGCCTTTGGCTATAAGCGCTTGGCAAGTTTACCGTATGGGCAACATAGCCTGCCTCGCCTTTTCAGCGGGCCCATGCCACCGCTTTTTGCTCTTGGCTAGGCTGCGGTTATGCTACCTTACTGCTTAGCGCCTGTTTTGATGCATTAGCAATGGGTTGTAGCGCACGGCCAGCATGTTCGCGCAAGCGGGGGCCTTAAGCCGCCACGCTTGGCCAGCTTACCGTATGGGCAACATGCCCATGCCACCGTCTTGCTCTTTGGGCATGGCTGCGGTTATGCTACCTTACTGCAAAGTGCCTGCTTTACTACATTGGCAATAGGTTGTAGCACACTGACAGCATAGCCTGTCCGCCGAAGGTGGATCCGCGATAACGGGGTAATCTATAACTATTTAGGAAATAAGTATGCTGGATCCCATTCGTACAAAGGTTCGGTTCGTTGAAGCTGTTTTACAAATGATTGAAATGCTTTGGATTCCTTCTTTAATTGGGCATCGTTTGGATTATCACTGATGGCTTGTTCATATATGGCAAGCCTCTCACTTGCTAACTTTTCAAATTGAGGATGGTTACACAGTTTCCAAATAACCATTTTCTTTTTTAGTGCATCGCCAGCAAATACATTATTTACGACATTTCGAATATCACTAGTCTCTATAAAAGGCAAAAAGCATCTTATGTCCTTCCAATATTCGAAAAACGGCAATGCGTCTTGCTCTATAAAACGAAGGATGAGCGAGCGCATTGTTTCTAAGGCCACGGGACTGTTAAGTTCAAGGGGCAAGTGTTCGTAAACCCCAACACCGATTGCCTTGTTGAATATGAATCCATGCTGGTCGGTAGTGAGGGTAACGCTATAATTGGTGTCTTTATCTGTGGCAAAGGCGGGTCGAAGGATTTCCTCTATTGGAAAAAAAGAGATTCTCGCTTTCAACCCTATAAAGTTGCCATTTAAAATATCTCCCAACCCAATTGTATTAATTCCAAAATTTGATTCAAGCTCAAACTTAGCATACCCCTGATTATTCGATTTTAAGGAATATCCATTAGGGGATATCATTTTTAATTCTTCAAGCAAATCCATTATTTAAAAATTTGAATTGTTTTAACAATTGCTCCACCATCGCCATTTCCAATGGACTTATATACATCGTTACGATAAATTCGGATTTTTGCCCCATTAAGAATCTTTGAACCTCCATAATCCTGAAAGTAACCAGCACTCGCACGGACGTATTTCCCGTCCGTGCGCTGTAAACCACGTCAAGTGTAAATATAACAAAAACTGGCACGCTGCTAGCATTGAGCAGCCTCGATAAGCGCACGATAGGTATTCAGGACGTTTCGTCTGGCTGAAACGGCTTACCTTACCGTAATCAGTTGCTGTGGAATTAAGACGATATCGATAGAACTATCAAATCGCCAATAATAAAACAAAAAAGCCCAACCTTACCTAGATTGGGACTACTCCGCTTGAGTAGTGTGATATATGTTCAGCCTGTAATCGGATGGGTAAAGAAAAGTCTAGCCTTTCATTTTTTCTGGATCTTGCCTCGAATCAAAAATATCTGTAATATAAATGTGTTCCCCGATTACCCGATACACTATTTTGTGGTGACCCGTAACTAAACGCCGATGATCTAGTCCCAAATGTTTAAGCGAGTGTTCCTTTTGGCCTTTCAATGGATGTAAACTCAAGGAGTCTGCTGCATCTAGAATTTGTTTTCGGATTTCGATCAACTTTGAGTATGGCACCTTTAGTACTTGTGCCATGAATTCGAGAGACTCATCAAGGCTAATTAGTGCCTGTTCTGTGTATAGAATTTTCATGGTTGGTCTACACTAGAAAATTCGCTTCTCTAACTCCTCTCTCGAAAATAGATTGCCTGTTTGGATATCGTTTTCCGCTTTTATTGCTCTACTTTCCAGCTTACATTTCAGGGCTGTATCCTTGCATAGCATCTCGTAAAACTCATTAATTAATCCCTCATCAGCTAGATACAGATGACTTTGAATAAAGTCCATTTTTTCAGTTGGATTCATACTTTACCTCGTTTTATATCACACAAAGTTAACGTTTTGAAGTGATATATAGTTCGGTTCTAGCTTAGGTTTTTTAATCGACCTAAACGGCGTTGCTGGCTGTAGAAAAATAGAAGATCACCCCGTCGGTTCATCTTCATTGGCAAATTGTCACATTATTTCATTTCCACCTCAAACAGCTTCGGCCAGTATTTCCCGGTGATAAATATTCTGCCGGTTTTGGCATCGTAGGCAATTCCGTTGAGCACATCGGTATTCCCCTTTTTATCTGACGATTTTAGCAGGTTGCGGCACATCACATCGGCCACCACGGCACCAGTCTTTGGGTCAATCTTTACAATGCGATCGGTCATGTAGACGTTGGCCCAAATAAACCCATCGATATACTCCAGCTCGTTGAGGTAGTGAACAGGTCCTTCGTTGTCAAAAACCTCCAAGCGGCTCTTCTCGGTAAAGTATTCCGGATCCATATAGTAAAGCAGGTTTGAGCCATCGCTCATCACCAGCTGCTTATCAACGGTGGTAATTCCCCACCCCTCGGTAGGATAGCTAAACTTGGTGAGTAGGCTAAACGTCTTGGTATCGTATACAAAGCATACGTTGGAACGCCACGTAATTTGGAAGATTTTATCGCCAAGAACCGTTATTCCTTCGCCAAAAATATCGGAAGGAATGTTGTATTGTTGAAGAACTTTTCCGGTGTTCAACTCAACCCTACGTAGGTTTGATTCGCCCATCTGGCCAGTGCCTTCAAGAAAGCCACCTTCATGAAACACCAATCCTTGCGTATAGGCACCAATATCGTGAGGATAAACCTTAGTTACCTTGCAGGTCATTTGCTTTGGTGCATCCTTGGGAAGGACCTTAACGGTGGCAGTCTCACTCGAAGTTTTTTTACCCGAATATGCCACAACGCGCAGCGAACGCGTTCCCATTTTACAACCAAGGCTATTCCACGTTAAGCTATTACCTATGAAAGCAGCCACACGCTGTCCATCGAGGAGCAAAACAGCCGAATCGATAGAATTTGCGGCCGAGGCTGGAACCATTTCAAAGGCAACCTGATCACCACTTCTCACAACACCGGTTGGGGCATTTTTCAAGCTAAAGAGAATCTCCTCTGGAGTAGTATCAGTGGCAGTGTTTCCGGTAGATTTGGTTGCCTCACCATTATGGGCACAGCTAATAATGCTTGCAACAAAAGCAACCGTGACAAATTGTAAAAACCTTACTTTCATATCTCTATTTCCTAAATAAATTCCAAAAACTCTTCTTCCGCATGCGCAAAGCCCTTAACTCTGCCTTGGCATCCACATTTGCCTCTTCAGGAAAAAGCATAGCCCAAATATTTGTCCACCCAGGAAATCCACCAATATTTTTATCATCGATATAAATTTCGGCATCAATTTTTCGAGAAATGGTTTCATCGTAAATTTCCTCTGGGTAATTACGGTTTACCGCATAGAACTCAACTCCGTTTTTGCGGCAGTACTCGACTGCCTCCTCGAGCTGACGACCGGCCCTGTATGTCCACAGAATTAGAATAAACCCACGCCTCTGAAGCATCTTTAGCGTTTCGAAGGCAAAAAGCTGTTCCTTGCCAATGGACGGGTATGCATTCTCCACAATGGTTCCATCAAAATCGACTGCAATTCGAATCATGCGTAGTAAGACTAAAATATGTTATTCAAATTCAAGCGATCGAAACTATACCCCACCGAAAAGATGTTGGAGTATTGACCAATGCCAACGCTGCCAATATTGGTAAGCGCGTAATCCAATGACCAACCGCGCCATTTCACACCTAAGCCTAAATTTGGTTGAAAGCTATAACTTTTCTTGCCGCCAAAGTCCGTCTCCTCTTGGATATTATTCACGCCCATCCGCAAAAACACCAGCCCATCGTAACCCACTTCCAACCCTAACTTCGGATCGATGCTGGCTGCTTTTGAGGAAATTAGGGTATGCCGCCGACCATCAAAAGTCATCTCGAGATTCAACTCGGCCATGGCACTTACTTTTCCGACAACGGCTATCCTGCGCGAAACGCCAGCAATTAAACGAGGTAGCGTAAGTTCAACACTTTGCGAAGGAGCATAATTAAAGGTAGAATCACCCACCTGAATTTCGAGCTTTTTCGAATTGAAGGTCCAGTATGAGAAGGTAGTGGTTACATCGCGCAGGGTTGCTGCCACCAACCATTTGCCCAAACCCTTACGAGCACCCAAGTCGATTCCGAAGCCATAGGCCGAGGCAAATTGGCCTACGTGCCGGTAAATGATTTTTGCATTTCCGCCAATACTAAGGCCCAGCTGAGGAATAATACGTCCATAGCCAACAAAGAAAGCATTGTCGGAGGTTGAGAAAAGGGAGATACGAGAGTAGTCGAGGTTGCCCTCTTTATCGATAAGCTGCGTTGTATTTAAAATATCGTCGACACCAAGCCGAACAAAACCAAGGCTAAAGCCCGAAAGGGAATCCTGACGGTAGGTGAATCCTATTGCATCGAAACTGGCTATTCCAGCAAAATATTCGGCATGCATAGCACCTACCCCATATTTTTGGCCTTGCAAAGTGAGTGAGGCAGGATTCCAAAAAGTGCTAAAGGGACCCAACTCCGAAGTCACCACCGATCCGCCCATGCTTAATGCGCGGGCACCAACGCCTACTTGTAAAAATTCGTTGCTATACTTCGGGGTAGTTTGGGCCAGAGCGCCCTGAACTCCAAGCAACAACAGAACATAAAACAAAAGTATCGTAGGCCTCATAGATGGTTTAATTCGGGCAATAAACTTATACAAACGAAAGGGTTTATCCAAACTACAATAAATAACTTAACTTTACGCCACTTATTGCTTTAAACACTGAAGAACCATGAGCATTATTCGCCATATTCCCAACGGAATAACATCGCTTAACCTATTTTCGGGGTGCGTCGCCATTGTTGCTGCATTCAACGGACAGTTTCAAGTTGCTGCCGGGTTTATTGTTCTGGCTGCCATCTTCGATTTTTTCGATGGATTAGCAGCAAGGGCTCTAAAGGCTTACTCCGATATTGGGAAAGAACTCGATTCCCTTGCCGATATGGTAAGTTTTGGCGTGGCTCCCTCGGTTATATTTTTTAAGCTTATACAGGTAGGCTTTGGTTTTGAAACGGGTTTTGTAGCCACTTACCTTCCGTATGCTGCCTTTATTATTGCAGTGTTCTCTGCGCTGCGGTTGGCAAAGTTCAACATCGACACACGCCAAACAACCTCATTCATTGGTTTACCAACACCTGCCAATGCCCTCTTTTTACTTTCATTTGGGCTCTACTTCGAAAGCAATTTGCCATACAAGGAAATGGTAACCAACCCTTGGGTGCTCATAGTTGTAGCGGCTATTTTCTCATGGATGCTCGTGGCTGAGATCCCAATGTTTGCCATGAAAATAAAGAGCATTAAGCTAAAAGGAAATGAAGTTCGCTACATTTTCTTGGCGCTCTCTGTGGTTCTAATTGTGCTGCTCCAGCAAATGGCACTATTGGGAATTATTCCGCTTTACATTCTTGTTTCTATCCTAACCCAAAAGAAGCAAACGGCTTAGCAAGGAAACTTCCGTTCACCCGGCCCCGACGACCGCATAATTGCCTCCTGCCTAAGGATAGACTCCTTGTGTACCATCTCCAGCAGGTTCTTAACAAACTCATGATTTAGACCAATAACTTCGGCCTGTTCCAGCCGATCCTTAAGTATCTGCTCAAAGCGCCGCACTTGAAGTATAGTGACGTTTTGCTGCAGCTTAAAGCGACCAATCTCCTCAGCAATCTTCATGCGCTGAGCAATCAGTTCCAGCATTTGCGCATCGAGCGAGTCAATTCGCTGGCGCAGGGTTTGAATGCAGCGCGCAAAACTAGTATCGGTTGTTGTGCTTGTTGGGAACGACATGCTACCCACCATTTCGCTAAGTTGAGCTGGGGTCAGCTGCTGGCGAGCATCACTTAGCGCCACAGAAGGGTTAATGTGAGTTTCGATCATTAATCCATCCATGTCGAGATCGAGGGCCTGCTGGGCTATAGACTGCACCAACTCCCACTTTCCGGCAATATGGCTCGGATCGCAAATCATGGGCAGGTTGGGAAATAATCGCTTTAACTCAATGGGAACTTCCCACCGAGGAATATTGCGTAATCCCCGCTTTTCGAAAGGATAAAAGCCGCGGTGAATTGCCGCCAACTTCTTACATCCGGCACGATTGATTCGCTCCAAAGCACCAATCCACAGTTCTATATCTGGATTTATCGGATTCTTCACCAACACGGGAACATCTACTCCACCAAGGGCTGCGGCTAACTCTTGAACCGAGAATGGATTTGAAACCGTTCGGGCTCCAACCCAAAGCACATCCACACCTGCCTTTAGTGCAGCCTCCACGTGGGCCGGTGTTGCCACCTCTACAGCCATCTTTAGCCCAGTAGCGGCCTTTGCCTCGGCGAGCCATTCGAGCGCCTCATTTCCAGCACCCTCAAAATTACCGGGGCGCGTGCGAGGCTTCCAAACACCCGCTCTGAATATTGAAACCTCTTTAATTTCGGCAATTGCAAGTGCCGTGGACATTACTTGTTCGCGCGTCTCGGCGCTACAAGGACCGCCTATTATAATCGGCCTACCAAATTCCGATCCAAACCATTCGCTGGCAGTAACAATATCTAGCATTGTAAAATAAAATTTGTCAAAGGTAACCATTCTACCACTACAACAAGTGGCAAGAGAATAAGGCAAGTATTACGATAGAAAATCGGAGGCGAAATATCTATCCAAAGAACTGCTTATACCAATTCTAAGATAAATAAGACAGCTTCATCAACAGCTACGACCTACAACGTATGGGTATTGGTGATACGAAAAAAAGGGTTGCCGTCTTTCGTGAAGAAAGAACGGCAACCCCTTAATATTTCTGGAAAGACTATTCGTCCACCTTATCGTGCTCCGAAGCTTCAAACTTCAGAACAGCCCACACCGCAAGCCGATAGGAGACATATATCACCACAGGCCAGCTAATAAGCGTAATTATTTCGGCAAAATACTTCATAGTAGATAGATCTAGTAAATGTGAATATCTTCCTTCATTTCGGCCGCATCAATCTTCTTGTTATTTATCTTCCTCCAAGTAAAAAAGATGTAGGCAGCAACAAACGGAACCATCAGCGATACGTAGCTCATAGCAGTAAGTGTATACTTGCTAGATGAACTATTGAAAATGGTTAAAGAGTGCTGTATATTAAAGGTTGAAGGATAAAAGGCCGTGTTGTTATACCCAACGGTAAGCATCAACGCTAGCACGGTGAAAATTACTCCGGGACCTGCAAACCAAATTCCTTTAGAACTGGTTTTGAATACCGAAAGACCGATCCCCCAAAGCACCAACACTACTCCGACCAAGAGCAATCCTAGCACCGCAGGCATGGCTATGAGATTGTGCAAGTATTTATAGTTCTCCATCGAGACCACTCCATTTTCCGGATCAACAGCAAACCCTTGGGCCAGCATAGTCGCACCTAGGAAGTAGAGAAAAAACAAAAGAAAAGGCAAAGAATTATAAAGCAGCTGCTTCTTCGATCGGGCCAAAATATTGGTATCGTCGATGTTATTCATAAAATATAACAAAGCGAGCACCCGCGAGAGGAAGAAAACCGCTAGACCAAGAGCCACATTATTCACATTGAGAACTGCCTCCAATCCGTGAAATGGATTTTCCCAAGCCGAGATTACCGGATTGGCAATGTTCGTAATGTTATCCTTAACCATTGAAAATTCTGATCCTGAGAAAAAAGTACCAACGGCAGTTCCAAGCAGAATCGTTCCTAAAAGACCGTTAAGAATTAAGAAAATTTCGTAGGTTTTAGCTCCAAGAAAATTATTGGCCCTCGACCGATACTCGTAGGAAACCGCCTGAATAATAAAAGCGAAAAGAATTGCCATCCACACCCAGTAAGCACCTCCAAAACTGGTAGAGTAAAACAGGGGAAAAGATGCAAAGAACGCACCACCAAAGGTAACTAAGGTTGTAAAGGTGAACTCCCACTTACGGCCCAATGAGTTTATCACTAAGCGCCGTTCATCCTCGTTTTTGGCAACGGTATAGATCAAGGTTTGTCCGCCCTGAACAAAGAGCAAAAAAACCAACAGTGCCGCTAGTAGCGAAACGATGAACCACCAATATTGCTGTAGAAAAATGTAAGTTGTATCAACCATATTAATGTCCTCCGTCGTTTGGTCCTGTTTTAATGGCTTTAAACATAATTCTCAGTTCGGCTATCAGTAGAACGGTAAATAGGACACCAAACATCCAGAAGGTGACTTGAACCGCACTAGCATCGATGCGCGAAACCGCGGCAACGGTTGGCAGTAGGTCTTGAATAACCCAAGGCTGACGGCCAACTTCCGCAACAATCCACCCTGCCTGTTGTGCAATGTACACAAGGGGAACGGAAACTACCATTAGATAAAGCAGCCAACGATGGTTCATTAATTCCTTCTTAAGCGTTAACCATAGCACTACCCCGAAAAGCAGAATAAAGAAAAAGCCAAGCGCCACCATCACGTGAAAGCTATAAAAGGTAAGGGGAACATTGGGTATAATGCTGGACGTATTGTTTAGATAACCATATCCGAAATAGGCAAAATTCTCCTGAAGCACCATTTTACTGAACATCATCATGCTCGAATCACCAGCCATCTTTGCCTTTCGATAATCGCTTAAGGCTTGAATTGCAATCCGCCCTCGGTCAATTTTCTGTTGAGCCGATGGCACTAAAATTGGAATGCCCTCACTATCGTTAACCACATAACCATCGATAATATCCTTCACCCCAGGAACAAAGGCATTAGCATCCTTGTAGGAAAGCATGGATAAGAGTTTCGGAATCTCAATCTTAAACACGAAAGGATCTTTCCCATCATCATAAGTTTTCCCGGGAGTAAGCATTCCTACAGCCACCAAGCCGGCCCCTTCGGTGCCATTATACAAACCCTCCATTGCAGCGAGCTTCATCGGTTGCTTCTGAGCCACTTGGTAAGCCGAACCATCACCCGTAAAGGCGAGGAATAAGGAGCTAATCAGACCAAATACACCTGCTATAATGATGCTCCGTTTCGCCATAAGAATCTCGCGTCCTTTGAGTAAATACCACGCGCTTACGCCTAATACAAAGACGGATGCCAAGACATATCCGGAAGTAACTGTATGCAAAAACTTATTCACGGCAACCGGGGAGAGAAGCACTTCCCAAAAGTTTGTCATCTCGTTGCGAGCAGTATCAGAATTAAAGGTCATTCCTATCGGATACTGCATCCAGCCATTAGCTACCAAAATCCAGAGCGCCGAAAGGTTGGCGCCAATAGCTGTAAGCCAACTGGCAGTAAGGTGAAAACGTTTGCTCACTTTATTCCATCCAAAAAACATGATAGCAATAAAGGTTGACTCCATAAAGAAGGCCATAATACCTTCAATAGCGAGAGGAGCACCAAAAATATCGCCCACGAACCAAGAATAGTTGGACCAGTTGGTTCCAAACTCAAACTCTAGAATTATCCCAGTTGCGACACCAATAGCAAAGTTAATCCCAAAGAGTGTCATCCAGAATTTTGTAATTCGCTTCCACTCTTCGTTACCAGTCCTCACGTATAACGTTTCGAAAATGGCAATGAGAAACGATAGCCCGAGCGTTAGTGGGACAAACAACCAGTGATACATAGCCGTTAGCGCGAACTGTGCCCTAGACCAGTTAACAACTGATAGGTCAAGGTTTTCAATCATAGCTTAGGTTTTATATTAGTTTTTAGGTTTTGATAATTGTTCAAGCACATAGTCTCCTCTTTCTTTGTCGGTTTTAAAATTGGTGTTTAGAAAGTTTGGAAAGAAGAAGAGTTTAAGTATCAGAAACATTATGAAAAGTTTTATCAGTATTAAAACCCACAAGGTTTTTCCAAGAGTCATACTTCGAAAACCCTCAACGTAGAAATTAAAAACACGATATAGTATATTTCTCTTCTTCATATTGATCGACCAAATTTAGGATAAAATAGTTAAACTTCACTAATGTTTTCTGCCTTAAAAACATAACTTAGTCCAGGTTGTTTGGTTTAGGAAAGAAATATATGCCATGTTTTTCGACAGTTTTTAAAAACTTTGGCTGTAATCTAAAAAAATGTTGTTGATAATATTTTGTTAGCATTAAAATGCTGCACTAACCTGAATTACTCCACTATTCCAATTTTGCGACTTCCACGACCGTTTCACTGGACATCGGTAGGTGCGCTCTGAGTAGGCTTGTATGAAACTCTTGTAATGCGCTTCAATGTTTGTAAATAGATCCCATGCTTGGTAGCGTTTCAACAGCTGCCGGCCTACCTTTTCCGGTGAGGATTTCTCCTTCTTTGCCCTTTCTACCGCGACAAACCAATTCGAATAGTTCTGTAGATACTTCGTTGACACGCCTCTCATTATCCTGTTGACAGCGG
>NZ_FMYP01000094.1 GCF_900096565.1 Williamwhitmania taraxaci | reverse complement strand
ATTGGTTAAACGTTCGTATTTTAATACAAGGTTGTACAAGCCTTGCTCCTCAAACCATAAAATGCTCATAGCCTGATTGGCTTGTGGGCATTTTGCTTTCCGCCAATGACCTTTGCCCGAAAGCGCTAAAATCCAGCTTTGCCATTCCTTGACCCCCATGCTTTCTAAAAAGCGCTGGAGCGTTATCACCCTTTTACATTGCTTAAGCCTAAAACAGCGTAACTTGCGCCGTATCCATTCGTCGGTCGATTGTAAAAGTCCACGGCATTTTGCATGCTGAAAATAGGTTAACCACCCGCGCAATACTGGTTTCAGCTCGGCGATAACCTGTCCGAGGCTCACCCCTCTGTTGCGCTTGGTGATTGCCCTGATTTTCTCTTTCAGCCTTTTGTGGCTCTTTTCAGCGATGGTGAGTATCCCACTCCGCTGAATGGTATACCCCAAAAACTTGGTTTGGTTGCGGTAGCAAACTTTACTCTTCGCGTTGTTCACGATGAGCTTCAGCTTATTCTCGATAAAGTCGCTCAGCCAACATCTCCACTCTTACCAGACCATCTTTCTGGATATCCCTCCCATCGACAAGAGCACCAATAATACTCTGGACGCTGCTGCTATAAAAGAACGAGCTATCTCGACCCAAATACTTTTCATAAAAGCCGTTTAGCTGTATTTGAATCTCCTCGATGCGTTCCTCTTTTCGATTCAAAAACAATTGGTTGAGCGCATCGAAGAGCTGCTTAATCAACCGCATTATATAATCGCGCTCTATCATGCTATTGGTTTAAACACATTACAGCCCATGGCTTTCGATTTCCGTTTCGGAGAAGGCAATAGCACAACCCGCATGGGTCCAGAAATCAGAGACAAGGCTAAATATCGAACACAATTGGTGCTACTCCTCGTCCGCCTCCTCTGGCAGTGGATTACTGCCATTGGTAAATTCATCCACGAGTGGTTTGGCCAAAACATAATCGGAGCTAGCAATCATAACCGTAACCGAGGCCATTCCACCAGCAGCTATTTGCCACGGTGCAATACTCCCCATGAGTTCATTTTCGATAAATGCATTGATTCCATTGTCGTTGAGCAACTCTTTAACTATGGTTGCTTGCCATTGCTCACCCACATAAATTGCGACTAATTCAGTTTGGTTATCCATAGTTTTATCGTATAAAATTATTGATTCGAATTTAATTCTTAAAAATTATCCAACCGCATTGCCCGGAAATTTTAAACCGCAGCAAGTTTTAACTTTTTAAACTTCAGTATTACAAAGTTAAAAATTAGTTGCTCCTAACCAACTATTCCGGTTAGGCAGTAGCAAAGTTGCAGGAGTTCTGACAGGTTAAATGAAAGATGTATATTGCAAATACTTACCCCTCCTTTAGTTTCTAAGTTTCATCCAAAGGCTAGTTGATACCACGGCATAATGCAGGTAATATTTGATAATCATCGCTTACAATAGCGATAACACAAATGGTATATTGACCATTGCATGGAAAAGAATGGAGTATGCAATTCCGTAGGTTACTCGGATGTAACCAAATATCACGCCCATCATTAATTGAGGCAGCACAATAAATGGGGTAAAAATGAAATTATGGAAAGTAATACCGTCAAAATTAGAAATATGAACTAACCCAAAGACCACCGCAATGAAGTAGAAAAAGAATCCATACCGTTTTACAATAGCCAACTTACATTGATCATAGTAAGTAATTGCTATAATGCAGGCAATAGCTATGGCTACTATAAGCACAAGTTTTGTATCGCTCCCGTTAATAGAATACCAAATACCTAGAAGAGTGCAGCACAATAAATAAATGTACAAATTTCTTTTTTTGAATATCAGTAGTAACCGGAAGAATAACTCTTCCACAATGGGTGCCAAAACTATAATAAGCAGTATTTTTTTAGGGAGAATAAATGTTGGTACAGCATTATTAAATCCACACACATAGATAAGAATTCTAGTGACAGGACCCAGCGCTAATGAAAGAAGAAAAAGCACAAATAAAAGCAGGAAAAATATTTTCCAATTAATCTTCTTGCAGCTCTCGGAATATTTTGGCTTCTTAATAAAATGAATAAAGTCATTCATGCAGTTAAAATTAAGGAAATGGCTCCCAACAACAGGGAGCCAAAATCAACTAAACAAGAAAAAACGCCTCTAGTCCCTGAGTAAAGTCAAATTCTGATTTGTTCGCTAACAACGTTACGTCAGTTGTGAATAAAAATCAAGCAACAGTTAAAATAGCAGTCCATATATCACGCCATTACTCTGCCTTAAATCCCTTAATAAACTGAAACTCAAATTCAGGAGTAGTGCTTGCGGTTTGAAATATCAGCGCTTTATACTTATTCAGCTTTTTCTTCTCAGAGGTGGTCTTAGGTTGCTCCCGAGAGTTGGAAAATACTTGGTAGGAGGTGCATACCCACCGCGCATTGGTTGAATCACCTTTGAGCGAATAGGCCATCAGTCGTTTTGCCGTTACCGGAATTCCAAGATTAGAATAGGTTGTTGAGGTAGAATAGTCGAGGTAATACTCCTTTGCCTTTTTACGATTCGCAACCGACTCCCGCATATAGCTGAGCATGGAATTGCTAAGTTCGGTATCGATTCGGAGCATTCGCCAGCTCTTTTTGTCAATAAAAAATCGACCCGATGTTAATATAGAGTGGCCACTGGGGATGAAGCTTTTCTTAGGTCGAAAGCTAATAACTATAATGGAGTCATTGACGTTGAGATAGCTGTAAACTAAATTACTATCGTCCTTTTTTGACGCACCAACTAAGAAACTATTGACATATACACCTGGTAAAAATCGAAACGTAGAGACCGTATCGACTGGGAAATTAGGGCTGTGCGCTACGCTTAACCCTTCCAACTTATACGAGCCGCTATTGCCTTTGCTAGGACTTAATATAGTAATAATCTTGGCTGCTATAATTGCTTTTGCCTCCACCACCATTTGATTATTTACCTCCACCCTATCTTGTTGGTAGCAGGTTAAGAAAAGTGGAGCCTTTAGTAATTTATAGGTTGAATCAATAGCTCGAAGAATATCCCTGCGCGCCGCATCGGCACTAACAATAACGGGGTTAATCTCAATATTAACCTCGTCCATCAAGATCTCTTTTGGCTCCATCAACTGTTCGTAGGAGAGTTCAATAGTGCAATAACCCACCTGAGTAATCCGATATCGTTGGCCCACTTTAGCCGAAACCGTAAAAACGCCATCCTCATCAGCCATGATTCCTCCATTATTTCCTACAAAGGATACATTAGCAAAGGGAACCGAGCTACCAGTTTCCCTATCTACCAACTTCTTGGACACCGGCTGTGCTATAGAAAAAAACGAAAGAAAGACGCATAAAACAAGCAAAGTCGTCTTCATCAAACAACCGGGTATTTTTAATTTACATTTCATAACTTGGTGAATTAAAACATTATTTTAAAAATAAAAGAGCGGAGACATCTCCACCATTTAGTAAAGGTTTAGCAAAGCAACGAAACTCACCATTTGATGGTGATTCATCTCGTGCCCCCCACAAGAATTCCCCCAAAATTTTTTTATACAAAGTTTGTATTACAAAGTTAAAAATTAGTTTTTCCTAACCAACAATTCCAGTTAGACAGCAGTTCCTACATTCTGTAATACAAAACCATGTTTTATTGCAGACCAAAGCCTCGAAACACGATTATTTCGAGGTGTAATAACTAAAACCGTTCTAGTTTATCGGCGTTTTTCTTTCTTACTCTTTGCCAGTGCAGTTACAAATAACCTATGCAAACAGAAATGGTATCGGGAGTAAATAATGACATAAATTAATTTTTCATAAAAACTGGAAACCAATGAGATTAATTGTATCCTCAATATCATCTCTATTTGTGAAATACCAACGGACAAACAAACTAGAGCAGAGGGGATAGGATTATCCAATGATACTAAAAAATGTTGCGAATAAAAACCTCAATTTCATTCCAATAATGGAATATCAAATAGAAGACAATAAATGCAACAACCGCTTTAATCGTTATTCCTGTAAGAACATTTTTCTTCACAATTATTCTGTTTTTTACGTTAGTGCTCATATCTACATTCACGTTAATAGTTTTAACAACCGTAAAATAATCTACATATGGATGAAAAAAAGGGAGGAAAACTTAATACCTCCCTAAAGTGCAACATGCTTCAATAATTATCATTAACGCAATGTAAACAAAAAAAATGTTATCCTAAGTTCCATTTTCTAAAAGTAGTTATAACTAAAACACACCAAAGGATAGACATTCTATTTTCTTGTTACAGAAACCAATCGCAATAGGCTATAAAACCACCTGTAGTAGTTGGCATTCCAGCTGCAGCATTCCAGCCAACTATCATTGAAACTGCCTGCCCGGCACGATAAGCGAATGACGCACCACCATTCACATTAACACACTCCTCTTGAGTTAATTCAGTAATATTCATCATAATTATTTTTGTTTATATGGTTGACCACTAAACCCGCGTTCAAAATTATCCCAATCACTCATTATCTCAATAATCCCGGCACCAATCACAACTGGAATCAACCAAAAAATGCCACCATTCACTTCACTCAACTCCTGCTGTTGCATCTCGGCAACCCCGCAAGCATTCAAATCAAAATTTTTCATAAAACGTTTGTATTACAAAGTTAAACATTAGTTTTTCCTAACCAACTATTCGGTTAGGCAGTAACAAAGTTGCAGTAGTTCCGTCTACAAAAAGTAGACTCTGAAAAAAAGATGCTTCCCGCTTCAACTTTTATTTGCTCCTCTTGGTCGAGTGGTTTCAGCGAAAAAACGATTTCGATCTCGAATGGCCGAGTATAGTAGTAGGAGAATATAGTCTTGGAGTAGGCTATGGGCACCTCCCGCTTATGGTGGTGGAGCCATAACCAGATCGGCAAACCTTTATTACCCTCATTTTTCTAGAAAGGCTGTGCTTCCCATTTTTTCTTTTTTTCATAAAAACCACCCCAAAAGTTTTGTGTCTAACTTTTGGGGTGCATATCAAAAACAGGCAGCCTATTTTATTATTAACACAGTGATTCAAGACGTAAGTTCTATTTAATGTTATTAAATTATTATACTGATTATCAGCATAACTATTCAAAAACACTTACGTCTTAATCCACTAGTATTCATTTTGAAGGACGCTAAAATTGTTCAAATCTAGTTTTTATTGTTTCATTGATACACCTATTCCATAACCAATAGAATACCAACCAAACCCAGACATCCCAGATTTACTAACGTCTCCGCCACCGGAACCAGCTACAAAACCGTCAATGAATGCTGCCCATGTACCACCATCAATACTTCTAATCTCTACTGCATTCAACTCTTGCACTCCGCAAGCGTTCAAATCAAAATTTTTCATAAAACGTTTGTATTACAAAGTTAAACATTAGTTTTTCCTAACCAACATTATTTCGGTTAGGCAGTAGCAAAGGTGCAGGAGTTCCGTCTACAAAAAGTAGACTCTGAGAAAAAAATGCAATAAATTTGGCAACTCGAAACTCACTCCCATACCTTTCCAACTAAAGAACTAGCATTACATAAACGCAGGAAATTTTAACCGCACAAAAACAGCAACATCATTATTCAACAACTTATAAAATATACAACGATAACCCCAGGGAGATTACACAAAAAATGAAATAGAATCGAATAGGCAAGTCCATAAGATACCCTGATATATCCTAAGACCACCCCCAGTGTCAGTTGTGGCAAAACAAGCAGTATGGAAAAAATGAAATTATGAAAAGTCACACCTTGATAGTTGAAAATATGCACCAATCCAAATACAATTGAAGAGAAATAGAATACAATAGGATATCTCTTTACAACAAACTCCTTACTTTGATTGTAGAATACTAAAGCCAATGCTACAGCAACAACAACCGCAGAAAGATTCAATATGCTTTGATAGCTGCCGTTATAAAAAAACCAAATGCCCAGCAGAAAACATATCGACAAGTAAGATATAATGTTACTTTTTTTGAACACCAATAGTGAACGAAAGAATAGTTCCTCAACAATTGGAGCATAAATTGCCGCAAGAAACAATAATTTAAGACAACTCATCTGAGGCTTTTTATAACTGAAGCCCCATATATCCACAGCCATTTTGATAACAAATACCATTGGCGATATTACAATAACAGATGCAAAAAACAGCAGGAAAAACATTTTCCAATTTATCTGCTTGCAGCTCTCAGAATATGTTGGCTTCTTAATAAAATGAATAAAGTCATTCATAAAAACAAGACGGTCTTCTTAAATCTCAATAATCTACAATTTAAGTATGAAAAAGGAAAAGACTCTTACAAAGTCTTTTCCCGCTACTATTATCCGTTTATACCATGAAATAACAACCACGACCACCAAGCTGTCTCTCCAAATGACATACTGCCACCACCGCCACCACCAGTAGAGCCACCCCCATAACCAGCATATTCATCAGGCCTGCGACATTCGTTCCAAGGTGCTGTTCCACCATTAACCTCTGCCACCTCAGCAGCATTCATCTCTTGCACCCCGCAAGCATTCAAATCAAAATTTTTCATAAATCGTTTGTATTACAAAGTTAAAAATTAGTTTTTCCTAACCAACGGTACAGCAGCACCTCCATAAGTGAATTACGCTATTTGAAGAATAAATACGCATATTAATAGTAGAGCGATAAGCCAAAACGCATGCTTACTCCTTTCTCCATGTTGACTTCCTCCGGTAGGAAACCCTTGGTTTTTGCCAACACACCCAAATCGATAGAGATGGCTTGAACCTTTCCGAAATCAGGGAAAAGCAGATAGCGAAGAGCGGCGTCAATGGCTCCACCCGAAAAGCTTTTGGATGTATTGAAATCCAACTCCTTGGGTTGCGACCAGAAGTGTCCCACCACATCGCACCGAAGCTGCTTCATTAGTTTCACGTCGTATAGCCCAGCCCCACATGCAGGAAACCAGGTTGCCATATTCTGAAACTGCCTAAAGTAAACGTGAAGGTTTGTGTTGCGATGTTTTACCCAAACATTCTCGTCGATAAAATCGCCAAAAGGAGCCATGGTGTAACCCATACCAGCATTTAATCGCGTTGTCTCATTTATTTTGAAGTTAGGTCTACCAACCATAAGTGGATTTACTAAGTTGAGGAGCGAACGGTATCCTACCCTACGAAGAAACCGCTTCTCGTCACCGGCTAGCTCATTGTATCGGGTATAGCGCTGAAAATCCATTGTTGGGCGAAAAAGATGCCGAGCTGCGCTGTATGTGTCGAGACCTACAATATCACGATTTAGTTCATTAGACTCCTCCTTTAAATCCATATCATACTTAATGAGCCCGATTAAATAGTACTGCATTATGGCAATTTTTCGCACCCAATACTCAACCTTAAAGTTAGAGAAATCGTCTTGCTCAAAACTGGCAATTGTCTCCTCACGAAGGGTGAGCATGTAGTCGGACTCTAAACCGGCCGTGTGGAGTCGGATATAGGTTGGAAAATCGCTGTCGCGCAGATTTTTCAGAACATTATCGGTTACACCATTTACGTAGGCAGCTCCTTGGCTATTAAAGAATGGTTGCGATACAGAGCCAATCCCCTTCGCGGTTAAAATCGATCTGTGACCCTCTTCGTGCGTTAACGGCATCAAAAAAAAGGCTTGCATTCCAAGTTGAATTAGGTCGGAATAGTAAGGTTTTGTGATTGTTGAGTTAAGACCGCGAACCATAAGCCGATAGCCTGACAGGTAGTTCTGGCTAAACTGACGCATAGTAAAAAGTTTGCTTGGGGAATCCTGAATTATCAGAGGGTAGTGGCGAATAGCCTTTGCTGCGCTATCTGTTGCCTGACTGTAAGCACCGGCTGATTGCAAAAGAAAAAGAAGAAAAAGAAGAAATTTCATTGGCGTAAATAATAATTGCCT
The DNA here is from genome assembly GCF_900096565.1 of Williamwhitmania taraxaci. NCBI lineage: Bacteria > Pseudomonadati > Bacteroidota > Bacteroidia > Bacteroidales > Williamwhitmaniaceae > Williamwhitmania > Williamwhitmania taraxaci. The sequence goes on along the minus strand of NZ_FMYP01000094.1, from coordinate 2,805 downwards.
TAAATCTAAATAATAATTTTCCCAACCAAACTCATTTCGGTTAGGCACTAACTAAAACTTTGCAATACAAGGCTGCTTGTATTGTATACCAAAGCCCCGAAACAGAACAATTACGAGGCAATACAACACTAAAACATTACTATTACCCCTGCTGCTGCTCTTTCTTCCTTTTCCGCCAGTACAGCCAAAGGTTTATCACGAGCATTACGCCAACAAAGTGCACAAAATTTACATCGTAAAACGGCCTTAGTGAGTGAGGTTCTGAAGTAACCATCTTCAAAATAAGGTTCAGCAGCATAATGAAACCCATCGCGAAGAAAGTATAGCCAATGGACAACGGAAGTGTATCCGTTTTCTTAGCCTTAAACGTGTAAGCCAGTAGCAATGCGCAAACGGCATAGCCAATGCAAACGGAGATGGCATCGGGTGTAAATTGTGACATTGAATGTAGTTTTTAGTTGTGGAAAAAGTATTGTTTATTCGTCCTCCACTGGCAATGGATTACTGCCATTGGTAAATTCATCCACGAGTGGTTTGGCCAAAGCATAATCGGAGTTCGCAATCATAACCGTAACCGATGCCGATCCTCCGGCAGCTATTTGCCACGGAGCAATATTCCCCATCAGCTCATTTTCGATAAATGCACTAATTCCGTTGTCGTTGAGCAACTCCTTAACTATGGTTGCTTGCCATAACTCTCCGACAAAAATTTTCACTAATTCATTTTCCACAGTAAATCAGTTTCATTAACAATAAATTGAAGAGGATCTAACTAGCGCATAAAAGCCACGATAGCACCAATCAATCCACCTAGCACACCAATAAACAATCCTTTTACGAACCAATCTTTTTTTGAATGTGGCGTTTTAAAAAGTTTCATAGTATAAAATTAAGTCATTAAAGCAGAGTAAATACTGTTCCACCCACCATTAACCTCAGCCACCTCAACAGTATTCATGTATTATATTTCAACAGCTACACGATTTCCTAACAACACTAATCATCTGTGCGAAATGCTGGTTTAAAAATATTAGATCCATTAACCTGCGCCCACCCCTCTACATCAAGACTCGTAATATCAAGAAACGTAACAGAATTAGGCTTTCCTCTATCATGAACATCTTTGGAAGAAATTCTATTTAACCCTTTCCCTGTATTGATATTCGTAAAATCGAACACAGTGTGATTGCTAAACTTCCCCATAGAACTCTTTGTGACTATTTCTATCTTTAAGGGGGTGAGTTTTTTCTTTTTAAGTAAGTAACCATAATCTACCGTAAAATTTGTAAAAACACTAAACTTACCATCTGCGCCTACTCCACTGAACCTATATTCAGCCTTATGAATAGCAAATGTGGATTTATCAATATATAGAATCATATTGTGAAACATCGGATTCCCTTTCTCCAAACGTTTTCTCAGATCGGAATAGAAAAGGCTGTCCACTTGGGCCTCTGAAAGAACAAACAGCTTATTGGTTGGTGAATAATTTTTCTCCTGTTTGAACCTATTAAGATCTTTCTTGTATTGCTTCCGAAACTGCTCCTCGGGCAACTTATAACCATAATCAATGTGCCTAAGGTCGGTTACGCTAACAATCCAGAATTTATCAGATTTGGTAGAATCGTCAATGAAATTAAAGTGACCCTTCATATCGGGATAAAAGTACTGTGCAGTGATAGGGTCGACATGCCAAAAAACTGCAAAGTGATCAATTACGCGATACTCCAAATTCAAAGTCGCATCATAGTGTTTATTTTTAATGCACATTGAAGGAGTAAAGTATGATGTATCAACACTACCATACACCTGATACTTGCTTACGCTAACCTTTTCTTCCAAGGAATCGTTATACATGCCATTATTATTCATTACTCCAGTAGTTTCCATGGCGCCAACAACCAGCTTGGTGCTATCAACAAAAAGATAGCTTCTCATCGAAAAGTCTGTTGAGTATCGATATTTAAAGCACCATTTGGGATATTTGCGCAGTGCTATTTTCACAATTTTTTGCGCTGATAAATTATTACTAATGATTACCTCATCAATCTGCTCCTCCTTAGGTTGAAGAAATATGGTTTTGTTTTGAGTAATGTATTCAACGGTAACCTCCTTTCTTTCGTAACCAACACAACTAATTACAACCGTATCCGTTACATGACATTTCGGTATCCATAATTTAAAATATCCTGAATTACCCGTACTTGATCCTACAGCCTTATCCTTTAGTAGAAATACGCTTGCATACTCAACTGGTGCACCAGAGTCTTGGTTAATAAATTTTGAGGAAACCTCTATTTGAGAAAATGCAACTGCATAAAAGCTAAGAAATGCAAGAACAAGGAGATAACGCATACAATTTAAAAGATTAAAAAGATTAAAAAGAGAAGAGGGGGCTAACCATATAAGGTTGTAACCTCCTCAAAAACATTACAAAAATTCAATTTTATCGCTTACTACCAAAACCTTGGATCCCAAGCACCACCGCCTATATTTGTCCAAGTGGAGTTACTCCCCCAAGGAGTTGCATCCCCAAAAGACTGAATAAGATCCATAATATCACTGCCACCAATAACCTCATCCACCTCAGCAGCATTCATCTCTTGCACTCCGCAAGCATTCAAACCAACATTTTTCATGCAGCGTTTGTATTACAAAGTTAAACATTAGTTTTTCCTAACCAATACTACTCATTGGCTAATGAAGCAACCTGTAAAGTTTCACCACATTGTTAATGGAATTAATCCTCCTCCCTTTTCTCATGGAGCGTAGCGGAATGAGAAAAGGGAGGAGGATTTGGTTCCG
>NZ_FMYP01000093.1 GCF_900096565.1 Williamwhitmania taraxaci | reverse complement strand
AGTGGAGGCGCTATCCCCGTTGGCACACCAAATGCACACTATTACCGCTGATAATGGAAAGGAGTTTGCAGCACATCAGGTTATTGCCGAAAAGTTGCAAATAAATTTTTACTTTGCACGGCCATACCACAGCTGGGAGCGCGGCGCTAACGAGAATGCAAACCGCTTGGTAAGGCAGTATTTCCCGAAGAAAACGGACTTTAAAACGATAACACAAGAGCAGGTTCAGTGGGTCGAAGATATTCTTAACAGTCGGCCTAGAAAAAGGCTAGGGTTTATCTCTCCCCTCTTAACATATAATCAGTTAACCCAAGTTGCATTTGTGAGTTGAATCTTGCAATTAATTAAGAAGGAAACTAATTCAATGATTCATTTTGAGAACATAGGAAATAATCTTGATGCTAGCATTGCTAAGACGAATATGATAATGTTGAAGACTATGAAACTTTTTAATGAAGGGTCTGCACAAACAGTGAAAAATACTGTAACAAGTGTTGGGAATCAGTCTGATACCAAATAATTATTTCAGAATGGATAAACGTATAACGAAAGGATTGACTACGGTTAAGTCTGTATATATTGTTGCTACTATTGCATTAATTGTTCTTATTTATATTCTTATTGATGAATATAACGAGGTGGATGACAGAAAAAGGAATTCCCAGTATACTATTGGTTTGACTATCAAAATAGTTGGTACCGCAAAATCCGGAAATAACGTGTTTTACTCTTATAAAGTAAATGGTATTCAGTATGATGGGCTTACGCATATTGGATATAATGATTATTTTATTATACCTAATGGTAGATATTATGTAGTGTATTCAAGTAAGCATCCGGATAATGGAGAGATGTTAATTCATAATCCTGTGCCTTACGCGATTCAGCAAGCACCACCAGAGGGTTGGAATAGTATACCAGTTCCTAAATAAGCCTTTTGCTTACGGTATGGGGTCACCGAATAGGTTGGCAGACATATTGCCCATACAGCAAGGATGTCAATGGTGCAATTTGGGGTTATGGTTATAAAAAAGAGATGTGGGTGTAATGCCTGCATCTCTTTTTGTGGGGTTGGTTAGAGATAATGGGTAGGTGGGGTGGTTGGTATGATGGTAAAGGACCCCTCCGCCGAAACGCCTACCTGCCATTTCGGTGGGGCGTGTAAAACCCTGTCAGGGATGGGATCAAAATCTACCATCAGATTGTTGCGTGCAGCTCCCGAATTTCAGAATCCCTGACAGGGTTATTCTGGCGGCGTAGCTGTTTTCGGTAGGTTTTGTTAGGAATATGATTTGTTTCGCGTGTAAAACCCTGTCAGGGATGGTATCAAAATCTACCATCAGGTTGTCGCGTGCAGCTCCCGAATTTCAGAATACCTGACAGGGTTATTCTGTCGGCGCAGCTGTTTACCAACCTCCGATTTCATCGGAGGCTATTCGCATTGAAGCCCTACGGGCTTGCCGCTCTTTCCACCAACGGAAGGAACGTTGCAGCGGAACGAGACGTCCGCTTCAACTTGACGGTTCAAACTACAGGGTCGAAACTTTCTACACCGCTGTCGAGGCTTTTTACTCCGACTTTGATGTTCCGAACTCTGACGTTGACGCTTTCTTGGACCTTGCGTGATCCTACTAGCGTCCTATGGTGATGCTTTTTTTTTAATCAAGAACGGCGAGATTGTACAATATCAACCTGTTTTTTTTACTGGTAATTCTGTTCTTTAAAGTTGCTGTTGCGCCGCCTGCGTGGCTATAGATTATGCAGGTTTGTTGCTGTTTCAAAATCCCTACTCCAAGTTCACGTTGTCCATTAGTTCTCTTTAATCCTTACCTTTGTGTAGTAGCACTTAATTAAAAATCGCGATTGGAAACGTTTCATACAATTATCATAGGTGGTGGACCTGCTGGATTGTTCTCAGCAATCTCAATAGGACGTAACGATACGCTAGTCTTGGAGAAAAATACTCAGCCTGGGAGAAAGTTGCTCATTGCGGGCTCTGGACGCTGCAACATTACTCATGATGGGGATATTACTAACTTCTTTCATCGGTATGGTGATCATGGTAGCTTCGTGAAACGGGCACTGAAAGAGTTTACTAACCTGAACTTAATCAATTTCTTTGCGCTGCGTGGACTAAACACGATTACCGACAAGAATGGTAAGGTGTTTCCTCAAACCGAAAAAGCTGAAGATGTTCTAAACTCTCTCCTGCGCGAATGCCAAAAGGTTGGAGTAACGATTAATACTTCCTGTTCTGTTACTTCTGTTGAGAGAAATGATGGATTTTTCCTACTGAAAACATCCTTGAAAACCTTTTCTTGTGAAAATCTTGTGATTGCTACTGGTGGAAATTCCTATCCTACCACCGGTTCTTCGGGCGATGGGTATACTCTTTCTAAAATGCTTGGTCATGCGATTGTTCCCATTAAACCTGCGTTAACACCGATTTTTGTAAAGAATTATCGAATGGAGGAGTTGTCAGGCGTTTCGCTTGCGGATATTCCTTTATATCTTTTTCGAAATGGTAAAAAGATTCACGAGCATCGGGGCGATATTGGGTTTACCCATAAAGGAATTAGTGGTCCGGGCATCATTGATTTCTCTCGATATTTTGAGGCAGGAGATGTTCTGATGGTAAACCTTATCGATTGCAATGAGGATAAATTTCGCAAGCTGTTTATTGATACTGCCGTTCAAGATGGCAGTAGAACCATACAGTCCTTGCTTCGGAATTATGAATTGCCTAAAAGCCTCATGCGAATTGTGCTGGATGAGGTTGGGGTCGATCCTGCGGAGTGCCTTTCTAATATTAATGCAAAGCGGAGAGGTAACTTGGTGTCTTTATTCTGTTGTTACCCTTTCGAAATTGAGAGGGTAGGCGGATTTAAGATTGCCATGACTACTGCTGGTGGTGTTAGTCTGAATGAAGTTTCATCTAAAACTATGGAGTCGAAACTGGTATCTCGATTGTATTTTGCCGGTGAAGTGCTCGATATTGATGGTGATTCGGGCGGCTATAATATTCAAGCGGCTTTCTCTACCGCACATTTGGTTGGCAAGGCAATTAGGACTTTAGAGTAACCTCGTCCTCTCTAAGAGCAGTGAACTTCGTAATGTTTTTAAATATTTTCTCTTTAATTGAAACGGTTTTCAGACTCTTGCGGATGTCGTTCTTCGAAATGAAAAAGGAACCACTCTAGGTTCCTTTTTGTTCTTCGTTACATCAGCGTTTTAATGTTTTTACTGTTTATCGGTGTTTTACCTTCGGCCGTGAATAGGAAGGAGATTGACTCTGCGTAGTGCTTCTCAATTTTCCCCCGAACCATTTTCATTGTGGAGTTAAGCATGTGGTTGTGTTCCGTGAAGGGTTCCGGAAGTAGCGCAAAGGTTGTCGGTAGCCATCTGTCGGGAAACATCTCTTGGATATCTCCGCCTTTCTTGAAACGGTTGATTTCTGCCTGAACTGCTTTTATGGCTTCTTCGGCAGCCTCCGTTGTGCCCCACGTCAATCCTGCTTTTGTAATATGGCGTTTTAATGCCTCTTTATTTGGAACCAGTAGCGCTACGGTGTAAGCATTTTGGTTGTTGTGAAGCATGGCTTGGTCGATGAGTTTTGAATGCTCCACCATGGTCTCCTCTATACCCTCTGGACTATATTTTTCGCCATCACTTCCAATGAGCAGGCTCTTAAACCTACCAAGCACGTGTAGGAATCCATGAACGTCCATAAATCCAAGATCGCCTGTGTAGAGCCATCCATCCTTAATGCTTTCGGCAGTGGCTTTCTCATTTTTCCAGTAGCCAATCATCACATTTTCCCCTTTTATGACAATCTCCCCCTTTTCTCCTATAGGCAGGCTATTCCCGTTGGCATCCACTATTTTAAGGTCGAGATAATCGACTAAATAGCCGGATGACCCTAACTTGTGTCGCTTGAGTGAGTTTGATGAGATTATTGGTGTGGCTTCGGAAAGGCCATAGCCTTGGAACATTGGAACTCCAATGGCATAAAAGAATCGTTGTAAGTCAATGTCGAGCAGTGCGCCACCTCCAATAAAGAACTTCAATTCACCACCAAAGTTCTCTCTGATTTTTGTGAATAGTATTTTGTCGTATAGCCACATTAAGGGTTTGTATGCAATCACAAGTCCTCGTCCTTTATTGTAGCCTTCCTTATTATAGGCGTAGGAGATTTTCATCGCATGATTAAAAAGCTTTTCAATCATCGGCCCTTTAGCCCTAATGCCACCCTCGATATTTTTGCGGAAATTTTTTGCTAGTGCAGGAACGCTAAGTAGCAGGTCTGGCTTAATCTCCTTAATGTTAATCGGAATATTTTTAAGCGTTTCCAAAGGAGTCCGTCCCACTTGAACGGTTGCTACGCTGGCTCCCTTAGCCATGAAGGAGTAAAATCCCCCTACATGCGCAAAGCAATGGTCAAGCGGAAGAATTATCAGCGTTTTAAAACTGGTGGGGATCTCCATCAGGGTGAGCGCCTGTTCCACGTTGGCAGTATAATTGCGGTGGGAGAGAATAATACCCTTTGGATCAGCGGTGGTTCCTGATGTATAGCTAATATTGGCATAGTCGTTTGGCTTTACCATGGCTTTGGCTTCGGCAACCGCATTGGGTTTCGACAATAGAAGTTCATCGCCCTTTTTCAATACATCACCGATAGTCATTTCTCCCGGTTGGAGGTCGCTGGTCTGATCAAGTATAACAACCGTCTTTACTAACGGTAGCTTATTTATTGTTGCTCGAATTTTTGGAAGTTGGTTCGCCGAGCAGATAATTACAGAAGCTTCTGAGTGTTCAATCCGAAACTGAAGTTCATTGCTTTCTTCCAACTTTACGGAAAGAGGTACATTTATGGCACCTGCTTGTAGTAATGCCAACTCGCTAATTATCCATAAATTTCGTCCCTCCGAAAGGAGCGCAACCCTATCGCCATAAACTATCCCTATTGCAATGAGCCCGGCTGTAAGGCGATCAACTTCCACCTTTGTTTCACTATAGGTGGTCGGTTTAAATTCGCTCTCTTTCTTTTCCCATAAAAAGGGATTTGTATTGAATTTGTTTACACTCTCCTCGAATAGGTCTATTATGGTCTTCATTCCGGTATGGATATTTTTTTAGTAGGTTAAAAAACGCGGTAATATACTATTTTTGTGGCAATCCGATATAATGAAATTACTCGATCCTAACCTCTGTAATCAATGTCCACGGCGCTGCAACGCTTCTCGCGGTGGCGGTATAAATGGTTATTGTGCTACCACGCTTGAGCCTGCCATTGCATCGGTATGCCTTCATCATGGTGAGGAGCCCGTGCTAAGCGGTAGTCATGGTGTTTGCAATGTTTTTTTTAGCCATTGCAACTTGCAGTGTGTTTACTGCCAAAACCACCAAATCAGCATTAATTCCAGTGAAACGATAAGTCGATACTCTATTTCAACGGCGTGCGATGCCATAGCGCGCGATTTGGATAAAGGTGCAAAGATCGTAGGATTTGTTTCCCCTTCGCACCAAGTTTCTGTAATGGTTGAAATAGTGAATGAGTTGAAACGACGTAATTATGCTCCACGAATACTATATAATTCAAACGGCTACGATAGGGTTGAAACATTAAAGAGTCTTGAGACTGTTGTGGATATATACCTTCCCGATTTTAAATATGGATCGAATGAGTTGGGGCTGCGATTATCCGCTGCCCCGGATTATCTCGATGCTGCTTTGCCTGCAATTAAAGAGATGTTTCGCCAAAAGGGGAACTATCTCAGTGTCGATGATAGTGGCATAGCCGAAAGTGGGATGATTATTCGCCATTTGGTTTTGCCTGGATTTGTTCAAAACAGCTTAGACGTGTTGGATATTATTGCAGAAGAATTATCCCTAAACCTGCATTTGTCCATAATGGCACAGTATGCTCCTCCATTTGCTATTCATCGTGAACCAACCCTTAATCGGCAACTTTCTTCCGAGGAGTATGAATGCGTTACTCATCATTTCAATCAGGTGGGATTTCACAAAGGCTGGATACAGGAGTTGAGTAGCGCCCATAACTACAACCCAAACTTTGACAAAAAAGAGCCGTTTTAACAGTTTTTTGTCTAAAATCACCATATATTGCTCCAACATTCACAAAATTGTTTTACTTTGGTTCTGTCTTTATTGACAGACTTGAGATACTATGATTTATAAATTAACACTACCTGCTATGAAAAGAATTCTCCCTATCTCTATTCTCTCCCTATTACTCCTGTTGGGGAGTTGCGATTACATGAAAAAAAAGGGGTGGATTAAGGATAAGAAACAGGAGCAGTTGGCGCAAGCAAGAGCCGATAGCCTTCGGACTGATTCATTAAGATTAGTATCCTTGGAGAAAGAACGAATTAAGGCTGAAGCAAAGCAAATGGCGGAAAGCGACAAGGCGAAAGCCATTGCGGGCAAAAATAAATCTGGGTATGATGTGATCATCGGTAGTTTTAAAGTAGCCAACTATGCCACTGCCTTTGCTAAGGATGTGGAAGGAATGAGTTTTAAGGTAACTATTCTACAGTCGGAGAATGGGTTTAACTTAGTATCTATTGGTCATTTTGAAACCTATGGTGCGGCTGCTGCCGAAATCAGAAAAATTAATGAAGGTAACCAGACTCCAATGGAACTTTGGGTTTATTAAGTTATCGTATTCCCTACATGAAAAACCTTGTCCGAAACGATGAGGTTTTTTCTGTATATAGATTTTGTGCCGAATTCGAGGTTGTTTCATTTTGGGTAGGAATTTAAAGATTGTGGACTGTCTTAATGATAACCATTAAAAATACTCAGAAAATCTCCCTTTATATATGGATTTATGATTGATTATTAAAATACCTTTCTATTTTTGTTCCCAACAAAATTCTAACCTTAACCTATAAAATTTAACATAATAAACTAATGGAAAAAATTAGGCAAACATTACGCGATTCTGCAGCAGCTCGGTGGACTGCTCTTGCAGTAGTTGCATTTACGATGCTCTGTGGTTACTATCTAACCGATGTTGTGGCGCCTTTGAAAGGTCTACTAGAAGGAAAACTTGGTTGGGGTAGTTCCGATTTTGGTTTTTTTAATAGTGCCTATGGCTGGTTTAACGTTTTTCTTGGAATGCTTATTGTTGGTGGTATTATCCTCGACAAGATGGGCGTTCGGTTTACCGGATTGATGGCAACCATAATAATGGTTTGTGGAACTATCATTAAATTTTGGGCGATTTCTACCCATTCACTTGATGGTCAGGTATGGAAAGTGCTTTGGTTTGAAGCTCCAGCACAAGTTTTCATAGCAGGCTTAGGATTCGCCATTTTTGCTGTTGGTGTTGAAGTCGCGGGTATTACGGTTTCAAAGATTATTTACAAATGGTTTAAAGGAAAAGAACTCGCTTTGGCTATGGGTCTCGAAATGGCCACTGCTCGTTTAGGAACCGGTTTAGCAATTGCAACTGCTGTTCCTATCGCTAAAGCCTTTGGTGTTGTTGATGTCTCAAGGCCAATTTTACTTGCTTTAATTTTGCTTTGTATTGGACTTCTTTCTTTTGTCATGTATATGTTCATGGACAAAAAGTTAGATGCATCTGAGGTTCAAAAGACCCAAGCTGAAATGGATGAAGACGCTTTCAAAATTTCAGATATCTTCAAAATTATTACAAATAAGGGTTGGTGGTATATTGCTATTTTGTGTGTACTATTCTACTCTGCTGTTTTTCCATTCCTGAAATATGCTACCGATTTGATGATTAATAAATTCGGAGTTAGTGAAGAGTTAGCAGGTACAATTCCTTCCATGTTGCCTTTTGGAACAATTTTACTTACTCCATTTTTTGGAAATCTGTATGATAGAAAGGGTAAGGGAGCAACTATTATGATAATTGGCTCATTGCTCATTATTGCAGTTCATGCACTATTCTCAGTTCCATTCCTTCACCATTGGATTATGGCCATTATACTAATCTTGGTATTGGGTGTTGGCTTTTCTTTGGTTCCTTCGGCTATGTGGCCTTCAGTACCAAAGATCATTCCTGAGAAACAGTTAGGAACTGCTTACGCTCTTATTTTCTGGGTTCAGAACTGGGGATTGATGGGTGTTCCTGCTTTAATTGGTTGGGTTCTTGAGAAGTATTGTATTACAGGTCAGGTTGTAAGAGATGGCCTTACTGTAAATACTTATAACTACACGTTGCCAATGCTTATCTTTACTGGGTTTGGTGTTTTAGCACTTATTTTTGCTTTCCTACTCAAAATTGAAGATAAGAAAAAGGGTTATGGCCTTCAATTGCCGAATATCGTGAAATAAATATAATCTCGCGAATAGTATAAAATTAAAGAAGGGCTGCTCATTTGAGCAGCCCTTCTTTTTTTGAGTTTTCCTCGAAGAGGCGTTATGCTATCTGCTAATAGTTGCAACTCTATTTGGTCCCACCGAGACAATGGTAACTGGCACTCCAGTTTCAGTTTCGATAAATCGAATATATTCCATTAGTTCAGTCGGAAGTTCGCTCTCCTTTCGGAGGTCAACAATAGGAGTGTTCCATCCCTTAAAATCACGATAGATGGGCTCAATTGGTTCCTCTATATCGTAAGGGAGACGTTGGGTTTCTTTCCCATTTACCTTATAGGCAACGGCTATTTTGATAGTTTCGAATGAGTCAAGCACGTCAGCCTTGGTGAGTATGAGTTGGGTAACTCCATTAAGCATAATGGCGTATTTTAGTGCCACTAGATCGAGCCAGCCACAGCGACGCGGCCTGCCGGTGGTAGCTCCAAATTCGAAACCGATTTTTCGTAATCGTTCTCCTGTTTCGTCTTCTAGTTCGGTAGGGAATGGTCCACTGCCAACTCGGGTGCAATAGGCCTTTACGATACCAAATACCTCTCCAAGCTTGTTGGGAGCAAGGCCAAGTCCTGTACATGCACCAGCACATACGGTATTGGATGACGTAACAAAGGGATAGCTACCAAAGTCAATGTCTAGCAAAGAGCCCTGTGCTCCTTCAGCCAGAACCGATTTTCCTTGATCGAGAAGGCTATTTACTTCATATTCGCTATCTACCAGCATCATCGATTTAAGGACATCAACGCCTTCTAACCACTTGGCTTCATAGTCGGAGGTATTGAATTCGAAGTTATACTGTTTGATTATCTCCTTGTGCTTGTTGGTGAGCGCATCGTATTTTTTACGGAAGTTTGGGGAGATAATGTCGCCAACGCGCAGTCCATTCCTACCAGTTTTATCCATGTACGTAGGCCCAATTCCTTTGAGGGTGGAGCCGATTTTTGTTTTTCCCTTTGCTGCCTCGGAGGCTGCATCCAAGATACGGTGAGTTGGCAGTATTAAGTGTGCTTTTTTCGAAATATAAAGCGTTTTTTCAGGATGAACGCCCATGGCTTTTAGTTTACCCACTTCCTCTGCAAAGATAACGGGATCGATAACAACGCCATTCCCGATGAGATTAACCACTCCTTCGCGAAATATTCCGGATGGGATGGTGTGAAGAACATGCTTAATGTTGTTGAACTCGAGGGAGTGACCAGCATTTGGACCTCCTTGAAAACGTGCAATTACATCGTATCGCTCGGCAAGCACATCCACAATTTTTCCTTTACCCTCGTCGCCCCATTGGAGTCCGAGAAGAACATCTGCTTTCATGAGAAAAAATATTATTTGAACCTTTTACTACTGCAAGTGTCTGTTGCAATTTCCGGGAGGATGGTGCGAATTGTATAGGCTCTATAATTTAATTGCCTTTTGTTGTGGTTGTTGTGCACACAATGCCTACGCTGGTAATTGCAGCCTAAGGTAGCAATAATTTAGGAAAGTGAGGTGCGCTTTTTGAGGAGAGGAAATGGCTAAAAAAGAAGCGCACCTATTGGGATGCGCTGGATCATTATTTTTTCTTTTCGACACATTCGCTACAAATGCCGTAAAAATATAGTGAGTGGGTGGCAATTTTGAAATTCATCAGACTTCCTGCTGTCTCTTGTATTTCTTGGATTCGAGGATCGCAGAACTCAATGACGTTGCCGCATTCCGTGCAAATCATGTGGTCGTGCTGGCTACATTCGTAGGCCTTCTCGAATTGGGCCATGTTTTTCCCAAATTGATGTTTTGTTACGAGCCCACACTCGAGTAATAGTTCGATGGTATTGTAAAGTGTAGCACGAGATACCCTATAGTTCTTATTCTTCATGAATATATAGAGCGTCTCAATGTCGAAGTGACCCTCACGGGTATATATTTCGTCAAGGATAGCGAATCGCTCAGGCGTTTTTCGATGTCCGCGCCGCTCAAGGTATTCAGTAAATATCTTCTTTACAGTGTCCTTAGAATTGATGCAAATCATAGTTGTGCATTGCTAAAACGAGTTGTCTAAAAGTAGTAATTTCTTTGCAAACCTAATGCTAATTTAGATTTATTTAAAAGAAAGAACAGGGTTTCTTTATAATTGTTTTAGATAAGCACCCTATATTTACTCCTCGATTTTTTCAACACGCTTTACCGAATGGCTGTAATCTAAAAAAATGTTGTTGATAATATTTTGTTAGCATTAAAATGCTGCACTAACCTGAATTACTCCACTATTCCAATTTTGCGACTTCCACGACCGTTTCACTGGACATCGGTAGGTGCGCTCTGAGTAGGCTTGTATGAAACTCTTGTAATGCGCTTCAATGTTTGTAAATAGATCCCATGCTTGGTAGCGTTTCAACAGCTGCCGGCCTACCTTTTCCGGTGAGGATTTCTCCTTCTTTGCCCTTTCTACCGCGACAAACCAATTCGAATAGTTCTGTAGATACTTCGTTGACACGCCTCTCATTATCC
>NZ_FMYP01000092.1 GCF_900096565.1 Williamwhitmania taraxaci | reverse complement strand
AATAGAATTCCTCTACCGAGATGCCAAGCAGTTCACCGGGCTTACCACCTGTCAGGCTAGGAGCAAGAATAAGCTCGATTTCCACTTTAACGCGGCTCTAACAGCGGTAAATATCGCCAAGCAAGACTGGCTCTCAAACAAGGATAACCTCCAAAAAACGTTCTCAATGGCTAATTACAAAACTCTATATAACAACGCGTTGCTACTGGAACGATTTATGTGTATGTTTGCAATAAACCCAAACACCGCAAAAAATAAAAAAATCGTCAATGATTTGTTGGATTACGGTAAAATTGCGGCATAAATCTTACCGAACTATTGTTATTTGAACGGTGTATCTTCCAAACGGAACTTTATCTAATAGGAAAACTCCTTGACTATTAGAAATTCCGCCTGTTGCAATAGTCGAATCTTTTTGTCGAATAAGTGCAATTGTTGCATATTCAATCAGTTCACTTGTATTCTTATCAAGAATTTTTCCTTTCAATACTCCAATTGCAGGCATATTGCCACTACCTCTGCCATCCATTCCTCTTGGTTGAGCTAGTGTGGTCTCGATTTGAAAGGCAATTAGTAAAGCAATAATGCTTAGTGTTTTAAGTGTTTTCATTGGTTTTATACAGTATTTTCTGTGAGTATTGTTCAATTGAAATGCAATCAACTTATTCGGTTTTATGCAAACCTTTCGCTTATTTGTTACGACGATTGTAGTGTATCACTTTTTATTCCCGTATGGGACTCTATTTAGACATGTATGTTTACTATTTCTTGCGCTTTATAATCATCTTTTTTTGTGTAATTTTAAGTTGTTTGCTGTGAGCGATTTATGACTGCTCCGTGTTTGATGATTTTGTTTGGATGAGTAATCAATAATGAGGTCCGCTGATGACTGCCATTATCATAATGTATATGTAACAAGGTTGTTATATACAAAAAAACGATACTTGGCCGCACTTCCGGAATGCGCTTTTTTTTGTTAGACTCGCTTTTTCCCTTGATTTATTCTTGTATGATTCAAGTATGTCTTGCCTCAGCGACGAGAATTAGGTGTGCTGGAATTGCGTGGAGATAGCAGTTAGGTGGCCATCACATTTATTGTTGCTATTAGCCTGATAAGTAGGTGTCTGTATGGAATTGTAGTTTGTAGCTTATTCTGCTACTGGGCTAAGTCTCTTATTACCGCTGATGCGCAACAGATGCCAAATACTGCCGGCATATAAGAGATGGTGCCCACATTCGATTTCTTGTTTCCTTCTCCATTTGTTATAATGATCGAGTTTGGTTGGTTTTCCTCATCGGAGAATACAACCTTGAACCCTTCTTTAATTCCCATTCTACTCAGCCGTTTTCGAAGCATATGTGCCAAGGGGCAGTGGTGCGACTTTGAAATATCGGTTACCGATACTCGGGTAGGATCGAGTTTGCCGCCGGCCCCCATCGAACTTACAATAGGAATTCCTCTTGCCATCGCTTTTGCAATAAGGTTTGCCTTGGGGCTAAGGGTATCTATTGCATCCACCACGTAGTCGTAGTTGTTGTTGAGGAGTTCGTCGGTTCTGTCGTCGCAAATAAACTCAATGATTGGGTTGATTTTCAACTTAGGATTAATGTCTAAAAAGCGGGCATGGAGTATATCCGCTTTTGCAAAACCAACGGTTGAGTGTAGCGCCGGCTGTTGTCTGTTTATGTTAGTTTCCTCTATAATATCGGCGTCTACAATCGTAAGTTCACCTATTCCTGCTCGGCAAAGCATTTCGGCAGCATAGGCCCCAACGCCTCCAAGCCCTACAACCAGAACATGTGCGTTTTTTAATCTTTCAAGTCTTTCCTCACCCAGCAGTAAGTCGGTTCTCGACAGCCAAAGTGGTTTATTTGCAGCCATTCTATTCTCTTTCTGTAAATAGGCGCGCAAAATTAGTAGAAATTTCAGAAATCAACTCCTCTTCGGATATTTGCTTTAACATAGCCGCCGCTTTGTATACCTCCTCTATTGTAACATCAGTAGCTTCATCTGTTTCGAGAAAAAGTTTGTTTGTTGGCGTTTTCAAGAAACTTGCAATGGTTGCATCGTCCTTTGTCGTGATAGCCCGCCCAAACGAAAGATATCCCCCGGCCGAAAGTATCTGTTTTGCTATAACCGGTTTTCCTCTAAATCCATGAAAAATTAATGGATGGGAATTTCCCGATTGGTTATATTCCCTGAGAATTTCGTCGGTAGCTCTTACGTTATGGATGATGCAAGGAAGGCTGTGTTTATCCGCAAGTTTTAACTGTTCCCTAAATGCAGTTATTTGCGACGAAAGATACACATGGCAAAGTTTATCGAGCCCGATTTCGCCAATGGCAATAATCTTTTTGTTCGAAATAACCTGCTCCTCGATTGACACTAGAAGTTCTGGTGTCAATTGGTCGGAATGCATTGGATGCAGACCCATGGATAGGTAACCCGAGTATTCAGACGGAATTTCTTCGTTGTGCATTCTGTTTAGAATGGTGATTGCTCCCTGGGCTATAAGTCCATGGGTATGTATGTTGATTAGTTTTTCCATTTGTGGGTTTGTCGGAGGCTTTTGCCTAGATTGTTGGATTGTAAAGGATAAATATTTGTGTTTTTATGGAAGAAGTACTAGTGAGGCGTAACCTATTCGCGCACAACTACTGCTTCTCTAAAATTTGGTGATAATAGACTAAAAGATAGCGTATTTTACAGTTTTAGTGGTCGATGGCTAGCGTATATCTAGCTGGGGCGTAGGATTCTCCGCTGAGGTTTAATTGAGCAAAATAACCAATACTCCTTGGGGGAGTGTAATATAAAAGAGAGAGGCTGACATAACGTTAGCCTCTCTCTTTTATTATAGATCTATCTTCTGAATGTTTTTAGCTACTTCCTGGCCCCGCTCGTTTTTTTCAACGGTAAATTCGACAGCGTCTCCCTCGCTAAGGTCGTTAAAGTCGTCAATAATTAGATCAGTGTAATGGAAGAATAGATTGTTTGGCGGGTAGGCAATAAAGCCAAATCCTTCCTTTAGACTGAGAATCTTGCTTCGCTTGTCGGGTCCATCGCTATCCTGAAAATCTTCCTTCCGTATAATGCCTGAATCCGCCACAACAAAAAGATCGTTGATGAGTGTTTCTTTTAAGTTCCCCTCATTGTCGATTATTTCATTCATAGAAATGGGATACGAGGCTTCGCTCAGTAAATCTTGGGACGACTTGGTTACCATTTTTTGGCCACTATCGTCCACAAACTCAAAGTTCCAACTCAAAACAATAACTCTAGTTCCAAGCGTATTGAGCTTTCTAACAAGTGGGATGTAGTCGCCATCGGAGGCTATAAGCACCACCACGTCAAACATTTTATGGATAGCCAACTCGAGTGCTTCCATTGCTAGCCATATCTCAACACCACGATCTTCCTTTCGTCCAAATTTGGTTCTTACAGGCAGGTAGTGAGTGGTAACTCCTTCGGACATAAGTATGTCGTCGAAAACTCTTTCGTAATAAAGTTGGCTCCCTCGTTGGCTTGCTTCTTGTGCGTTTAGCCTGCTGCGGAAATAGTGAGCGTCTACCACGAGGCATAGTCTTTCATCAACTTCATCAACTTTTGCTACCCAGCGGCGAACGAAATTGTGCAGCCCCGAAATGCTCAATCTCCTTTTTTTAGGATGCACGTAATTGTAATAGTTGCTAACATGTAAGAAGTAATTCCCATCGTAAAATACTCCAATCTTTCTTGTTTTTTGATTTCCTGGTAACATAATTTTATCGATTATAGTTTTTCTTTTATATAAGTGGGGTAACCCTAGTTCTGCAATATTGTTTGCTATCGTCGTCTCTATTTCTTGCTGTATAGTTCTTAAGTGTCGATTGGTGGCTGTTTTTCTCTGCCTTACAAAGGTAATTCTTCTTTATCACTAATTGTTGTTAACGGCTCGAGAGTTTTGTTTTTTTAGTTATGCGCAATATTTGAGAACAACAAAACGTGGTTTTTCCTGAAAGTAAGGGAGGGCAATCGCCCTCCCAATTATTTTACTTTAAGTCGTAGAAACACCTTTTAGGTGAATAGATCTTTCCTTCGGCAACCAACTTCTTTATTGACTTTTCAATTTCCTTTTTGTCGGTGCTGGCAATTTCGGCGATTTCTGAGGACTTAAGTGGCTTTCCCTCTTTTTGAAGGGTAGCAATAATAACATCGTCGTGATTCATAGCGTTTAGCGTTTTTTAACAGTTAGGGTAACGGGTTTAAAGTTAAACTATTCTATCTTGTTTGTTATCGTTGCGTTGCTTTGTTTCTTGAAAATAGTTAGAAACATTTTATTGAAGTTAAAAAAATAATCTACTTTTGATTAATACAACCTAAAATCAGTTAAACTAATATTAAGACTTACATGAAACTATCGAAAGGGATGATTTCCCTGTCTGCTGCTATGCTGCTTAGCATTGGAGTTATTGCACAGGGAATCGATTTTAACACTCCGGTTCCTACTGATAAGAACTATCGCGTTGGAATATTGGAGAACGGAATGCATTACTACATTCGTAAAAATGTAACAGAAAAAGAGCGGGCCGATTTCTATATCGCTCAAAATGTTGGAGCTATCCTAGAAGAGGATCCACAGAATGGACTTGCTCACTTCTTGGAGCATATGGCTTTCAATGGGACCCAAAATTTCCCCGACAAGAAGATTATTGAGTATTTTGAGTCAATAGGGGTTAAGTTTGGACGGAACATCAATGCTTTCACTTCATTGGACGAAACTGTTTACAACCTTGGTGACGTTCCTACCAACAGAGCTTCCATTGTAGATTCCGCTCTGCTCGTTTTGCATGATTGGTCTGGATTCATAACTCTAAAGGGTGAAGAGATCGATGCCGAGAGAGGTGTTATTCGTGAGGAGTGGAGAACCGGACGCGGTGCCGATCGTCGAATGTATAAGGAGTTACTTCCCACTATTTATAAGGGATCTCAATATGGTAAGCGCGATGTCATTGGCGATATAGACGTTATTAATAATTTCGACCACCAAGTTATTAAGGATTTTTATCATAAATGGTATCGTCCCGATTTGCAGGCAATTGTAATTGTCGGCGATATTGATGTTGATAAAATTGAGGCCAAGATAAAAACCTTGTTTGCCGATATTCCAAAGCGGGTAAATCCTGCTCCTAGACCATTCTATGAGGTGTCCGACAACGTGGCTCCTATAGTAGGGTTTGCTGTTGATGCGGAAGCGCGCAATACAAGAGTGAATATTAGTTACATGCGCCCTGCAACTCCAATTGCTGAGAAAAATGTGGGTTACTATCGCAATGGACTTATTAAGAATCTTGTTTCTACTATGATGGGTGCAAGATTGAACGAACTTACACAAAAGCCAAACCCTCCTTTTGTATATGCAGGCAGTAATATTGGCAGTTTGGTCCGTACAAAGGATCAATATATGTCCATTGCTATTGCAAAGAACGGGCAATCCCTAGATGGACTTGGTGCATTGGTTCGTGAAAACGAAAGAATGAAAAAATTTGGATTTACCGCCTCTGAGTTGGGTCGCGCAAAGTCCGATTTTCTAAGTCGTCTTGAGAGCCAGTTCAAAGAGAAGGATAAGGAAAAGAATCAGAAATATGTATGGGAATGTGTAAACCAGTTCTTGGAAGGTGAGCCTATGCCTGGAATTGAATTCGATTACATGTTTGCATCAGGTATGCTACCCACAATCACAATCGATGAGTTGAACGCCTTTGCCAAAACATTGGTTACCGACAACAATATGGTTATCAGTATCACTGGTCCTAAAAAGGATGATGTGAAAATGCCAACAGAGCAAGAGGTTCTTGCTTCTATCGCGGCGGTTAAGGCTGAGCCGATTGAAGCTTATGTTGACCAAGTGTCCAACAAGCCTTTGGTTGAGAAAGTTCCAACTCCGGGTGCTGTTGTGAAAACAGTTGAAGATAAGATTTTCGGAACTACCGAATTTACTCTTTCAAACGGAGTTAAGGTCGTTGTTAAGAAAACTGATTTCAAGGCTGATGAAATTGTTATGGAAGCCTTTAGTAAGGGCGGTTTGTCTCTTGTTCCTACTGCTGATCTTCCCTCGGCTACGTTAGCGTGCGATCTTGTAAATGCTGCTGGTGTTGGTGAGTTTGGAAGCGTTGAGCTTGAAAAAATGCTTGCTGGTAAAGTTGTTCAAGTGAGTCCTACTATTGGAAATACTTCCGAAGGATTTAGTGGTTCTGCTGCTCCTAAGGACTTTGAGACCATGCTTCAGCTGGTTTATCTTTATGCTACTCAGCCTAAGATTGATGAAGCGTCCTACGCTTCCTTCATGGATCGTATGAAAGCATATTTTGCTAATGTTAGTGCTGATCCTCGCTCTGCTTTTCGCGATAGTATTTCGGCTACAACTTATGGTCATAATCCTCGCGTAATGCCTATGAATGTTGATTTCCTTAACAAGGTTGATTACGCAAAGGCTATGAAGATTTATAAGGATCGCTTTGCCGATGCATCTGACTTTGTTTTTGTTTTCACTGGAAACATCAATATGGACGAGAGCAAAAAACTTATTGAAACCTATCTTGGAGGTTTACCTTCTATTCAAAGGAAAGAGGTTGCTAAGGATAATGGTGTGTATCCTGTTAAGGGAAAAGTAACCAACTACTTTACTAAGACGTTGAATACCCCTAAGACTTCTGCTTATATTACCTATACCGGAAAAGCAGATTATACTCTCGAGAATATTCTTGCAATGGATGCTATTGAAAGCATTCTTTCTAACCGTTACTTGGAAACCATTCGTGAAAAAGAGGGTGGATCTTATGGCGTTGGCGTTAGAGGTAGTGTTTCCGATTTCCCTAAACCATCGTTTAGTATCCTTATGTCGTTCGATACCGATCCTGCTAAGAAGGATAAACTTATCGGAATTATTCACGAAGAGGTTAAAAGTCTTATGACTAATGGCCCAACTGAAGTGACTCTGGCTAAGGCTAAGGAACACTTTATTAAGTCATTCGAGACAAGTGTTCGTGAGAATGAGTACTGGACTAATGTTATTCGTACGAAATATGAGAATAATTTGGACGAGTACACCAACTATCTTAAAGTGGTCAACGGTTTGTCTGTTGCTAAGGTAAAAGAGGTTGCAAACAAAATGTTCGGACAAAAAAACTTCGTAGAGGTGGTGATGTCTCCAGCAGAGTAGTTTTATTCTAATTGTTATATAAGAGGGCAGGCCGCAAGGTACTGCCCTCTTTTTTTGAGGTAGTAAAGACAAACTGTCTTGTTTGTTGTTCGTTGTGTGTCAAAATGACTTGATTGTGCTAGGGATTCCTTATTGGCTTACTCTTTGTTCTTAAGTAAAAAACTTCCACTATGAACCTAAATAATTATACAATTAAGGCGCAAGAGGCTATTCAGCATGCGTTCGAAATTGCTGAAGGATTATCTCACCAGTCTATTGAAACAAGTCATTTGCTGAAAGGTGTTTTGGCTGACAATGAGGGCGTTTCCGGTTTTTTGTTGAAAAAACTTGGCGTAAATCTCACCCTGCTCGATACCGTTTTGAGTAGAGTGGTAGATTCTTTCCCAACGGTTTCGGGAGGTGAATCATATCTTTCTTCTGGTGCTAATCGTGCATTGCAAAAGGCACTTGAAAGTTCCAAGTCGATGGGCGACCAATTTGTTTCGGTTGAACATCTTCTGATAGGTCTACTGCAAGCTGCCGATCAAGTTTCGCAGATGCTTCGCGATGCCGGCGTTGTTGAGAAGGATCTGATAAAGGCCATTGCGGAACTGCGGAAAGGATCAAAGGTTACGAACCAGAATGCCGAGCAAACATTTGATTCGCTTAATCGATTTGCCATAAACCTAAATGAGCGGGCTAGACAAGGGAAACTGGATCCAGTAATTGGTCGCGATGAGGAGATCCGCAGAGTTCTTCAGATTCTTTCCCGCAGAACAAAGAATAATCCAATCTTGGTGGGGGAACCTGGTGTTGGAAAAACAGCCATTGCCGAGGGGCTGGCTCATCGAATAGTGAGCGGAGATGTTCCTGAGAACTTGAAAAACAAGCAGGTGTATTCACTCGATATGGGGGCCTTGATTGCTGGAGCGAAGTATAAGGGTGAGTTCGAAGAGCGACTTAAATCAGTTGTAAAGGAGGTTGTCGACTCAGCCGGAGAAGTTGTCCTGTTTATTGATGAAATTCATACGCTTGTGGGGGCTGGACGTAGTGATGGAGCGATGGATGCTGCCAATATTTTAAAGCCTGCATTGGCTCGAGGCGACCTACGGGCCATTGGAGCGACTACCCTCGACGAGTATCAAAAATATTTCGAAAAAGACAAGGCTCTCGAGCGCCGTTTTCAAATGGTTATGGTGGATGAGCCGGATAATTTAAGTGCTATTTCAATTTTACGCGGGTTGAAGGAACGCTACGAAAACTACCATAAGATTCGTATCATGGATGAGGCTATTATTGCGGCAGTAGATCTTTCGCAGCGGTATATAACTGAACGCTTCCTTCCCGATAAGGCCATCGACCTAATAGATGAGGCTTCATCTAAGTTGAGGATGGAGATGAACTCTGTGCCGGAATCAATAGATGAATTGGAGCGGAAGATTAAGCAGCTGGAGATTGAACGCGAAGCCATAAAGCGGGAGGGAGATAAATCCAAGCAAAAAGAGTTGGATGAGGAGTTGGCAAACCTAAACGAGAATCGCAATCGACTTAGAGCTAAGTGGCAGGCTGAAAAGGCAGTTGTGGATCGAATCCAGAAGAATAAACAAGCCATTGAAAGCTACAAACAGGAAGCCGAGGAGGCCGATCGTAGAGGCGATTATGGAAGAGTTGCGGAACTTCGGTATGGCAAGATCAAGGAGGCGCAGGCCGATATTGAAACTCAAAAAACAGAGTTAAGAATAATGCAGGCAGATGAATCCTTAATAAAGGAGGAGGTCGATGCTGGCGATATTGCCGATGTAGTGAGCCGGTGGACGGGTATCCCCGTGAGCCGTATGCTGCAAAGTGAACGGGAGAAGTTGCTTACTCTGGAAGCGGAGTTGCATCAGAGGGTTGTGGGGCAAGACGAGGCCATTGCAGCTGTTGCTGATGCCGTGCGCAGGAGCAGGGCTGGACTTCAAGACCCCAAGCGTCCCATTGGTTCGTTTATATTTTTGGGTACAACTGGTGTTGGGAAAACGGAACTCGCCAGAGCGTTGGCTGCCTATCTTTTCGACGACGAAAATCTAATGACCCGTATTGATATGAGCGAATATCAGGAACGGCATTCCGTCTCCCGGCTCATTGGGGCACCTCCCGGATATATAGGTTATGAAGAGGGTGGTCAACTTACCGAAGCCGTTCGGCGCAAGCCATATTCGGTCGTGCTTCTTGATGAGATAGAAAAGGCTCATCCCGATGTTTTCAATATTCTACTTCAGGTGCTGGACGAAGGTCGACTTACCGACAACAAAGGGCGCACCGTAAACTTTAAGAATACCATTGTTATAATGACCTCTAATGTTGGTTCTTCCATAATTCAGCAGGGTCTTGAAAGTATCAAGCCAAACGATGAGGATGGCGTTGAAAAAATTAAGCAAGAGGTCTTTGGATTGCTGAGGCAAACTGTTCGCCCAGAGTTTCTTAATAGGATTGATGAAATTATAATGTTCCGGCCACTAACGCTAGCACAGATTGAGCAAGTTGTGGTTATGCAATTTCATTCCATACAAAAGATGCTGGAAGTTAATAAGGTTCGATTGACCCTCGACAGTAAAGCTGCTCATTGGATAGCTATTCAGGGCTTCGATCCATCGCTTGGGGCAAGACCCATTAAAAGGGTGCTTCAACGGTTGGTTGTAAATGAACTTTCTAAACAGATATTGGCGGGGAAATTAGCTGGGGGCACGGAGATTAAAGTCTCCTTGGCAAAGGGAGGTGATTCACTCGTGTTTGAATCGGTTTAGTAAATATAAACGCCCCAATTTAGGGGCGTTTCTTATTTTTCAGAAGGAATGGATACCTCTTTGTATGTGTATTTTGCGTAAAGCAGGTAAAAGACTATGAGAATGTTTACAGCATAGTTGACGTAAAGTGGGAAATGGGAGTTGGATTGAGCAATATCTCCTATTATAATGTAAATGAGGGTGAATATCTCCCCCCAAAACCACAACCATAGAAAGAGGGAACTTAAGTCATCAACTTTTCTTGTTTTCCACGTCTTTATTAGCTGCGGCAAACCGCAAATACTGAACAGAATGCTGCCTAACCAGCCCACAACTTCAATTGACATACTCGAATATTTTGCTCAAAGGTTGGGCTAAAAACCGAGAACAACAATGATTTCTGTCAACTATAGATTTTTTATGCAGGTATCCCGATCGGGGTATATGCTGAATACCGTCTGGAGTTGAAGCAATCGAACCAGCGACATAACTTCCGGCATTATGCAGCACAGCATTAATTTACTATCGATTGTTTTGCTTGTGCGCAGGAAGGAGAGCAGAACGCCAAACCCGGAACTGTCGATATAGTTAATTCCTGAAAAGTCAAGAATAACTTTACTGCCTGTCGTTATCTTTGCTGTAATGGGGTCCTTGATCTCTCCAATATTGTTGACGTTTAGTCGGCTAATCCCCGGAAAGGAGATAATACAGATATCCTTTTCTTGTTCTACTTTTATCATAATCGTGCATTTATAAGTTCGATTTTATATCTTTTAACTCTTTAATTGCTTTATCACAATTCGTCTTAAAGAGATCAATGTAGGCGGCGTATTCTTCGGGGCGTTCACCACTTTTTGCCAACAGTTCAAAGTCCTTCATTTTTTGAATCAGCGCAGTTATACCCATGGTTGCCACCGTTGATTTTGCTTTGTGAGCAATCGCACCTAGTTTAGCATATTCACCGCTACTATTAGCCTCTTCCATCTCCATTGTGAATTTTGGAACTTGGAGAAAGAAGATATCTAACATATCGTGCAGGAGGTCTGAACTTCCATCGGTAATCTCCTCCAAAACTGATAAGTCAATATGTTCGGGCTTTGTCTTTAAGTTCTCAAACATGGCGGCTTTTTATGCAAGTTTAACGTTTTTTTTTACTCTTTTCAATGTTTTTTTCACTATTCCATTTATTTCCTTAAATCCGCAGGTCGATTGCTAGGTTTTAAATCTTAGCGTATTTAGGTTTGCTTGGTGGATATTTTGCCATTTTTTTGGTTCGACATAGCCCTTCTTTGCGTCACTTCTTCCGTTTTTCGCTCCCCCTATGGTTTGCAACTTCCTTTTTTGGAAGCCTGCAACAATAAAAACCGTAACGAACCGTAAGTGTCAGGTATTCAATTACTAGCTATTGAGGCGCGGGCATACCTTTCCCATTGGGCACAGCAGCGTGGCCGCTTCACTCCAGCAGCAGGTGGTATTTCTTGGCCGAAAAGAGCTTTAGGATGCGCTGTCG
>NZ_FMYP01000091.1 GCF_900096565.1 Williamwhitmania taraxaci | reverse complement strand
GTGCCGGCCAAGTGGATAATGCGGGGACGACAGCGCATCCTAAAGCTCTTTTCGGCCAAGAAATACCACCTGCTGCTGGAGTGAAGCGGCCACGCTGCTGTGCCCAATGGGAAAGGTATGCCCGCGCCTCAATAGCTAGTAATTGAATACCTGACACTTACGGTTCGTTACGGTTTTTATTGTTGCAGGCTTCCAAAAAAGGAAGTTGCAAACCATAGGGGGAGCGAAAAACGGAAGAAGTGACGCAAAGAAGGGCTATGTCGAACCAAAAAAATGGCAAAATATCCACCAAGCAAACCTAAATACGCTAAGATTTAAAACCTAGCAATCGACCTGCGGATTTAAGGTATTAGGAAAAACGGTCGAAGCCTCTTTGCTTCCCGGATCTTGGAGCAGTATGATATTCTTTCGCGAGGCACAACTCGAAACAAATCCAACTGAGATAAGAATCAACAGAATTTTCCACGGTATATTTTTCCAAGTTTTCATCTTTTCTTGATTTATGTAAGACGTTATGGGTTTACTCTTTGTCCATTTATGTAGGTTACGACGAAGGCTCCTGATACTTTCATTTCAATTGCCTTTTTGCGTGCTAAGTCCTTGTTAAAAAACACATCGGAAGTGTATTTATACCAACCGTCCTCGATT
The DNA here is from genome assembly GCF_900096565.1 of Williamwhitmania taraxaci. Taxonomy (NCBI): domain Bacteria; kingdom Pseudomonadati; phylum Bacteroidota; class Bacteroidia; order Bacteroidales; family Williamwhitmaniaceae; genus Williamwhitmania; species Williamwhitmania taraxaci. The sequence goes on along the minus strand of NZ_FMYP01000091.1, from coordinate 11,012 downwards.
CGAAGCGTTACCGGGATACCGTTTTCTCGGTAGATCTTTAGTTTTTTTAGGGATATTGGTCGTTTTGTTGCTGCTAGTTGTACAACAAAAACCGGATTGGTGGTCCGTTTTGCTTCTTCTCGATCAATATTTTCTCTCCCTTCGAATGGCTGACGAATACCATTTATGTAGGGCATGATGAACGCACCAGAAACGCCACACGAATCTCTTACCGAAATAGCATCACTGTAAAGAAGATAGTCTCCAATAGAATAGCGGAACCAGCCATCTTCGGAATAAACGTTTATCGGTCTTATCCCAGGGTGAATGGAGTATAGTAATTGAGCAGGGATAGGTTTTCTAGCCGCTGCAATTTGTACCCGGTACACTGCAATAAGGCCTTCGTGCGTTGCTATCGGCTGTGTGTCGTGAACCTTTGTCTTGATTATTGTCCTCACATCACCTTTGTATGCGGTAACCATTCCTACACGTATTGAGGAAGTGTTCAGGTGCAACACTGCGGCACCGATATCAAAGAAGCGTCCCACAACGTAGCGGTACCAGCCTTCTTCCACCCGTTCTTCTATGGCATACGAACCATTATAAAGCAGTTTCAGCAGCTTGGTATCCAGCTGCGTTCTGTTGGCTGCAATTTGAACGGTAAAGAAATCGGCTGAGAGGCCTCCGGAGGTGTAGGCTGCGATAGTTTTATCGGATTCTGAAATATTGGCTCTTGATACTTCCGGCCCTGTGACGGTGCTTGGTCTATTTTGTCGATTGAGTGGGTCTTTCGACTCCTTGTTTAGCGTAGATGCACCGTTTGTGGAGATTAACGCTTTAACATTTCCACCACTAGCAGTCTCGTTAGTTCCATCTCGATGCAGGCTGCCCAGTCGATAGTTCCCTTTGTCGGTTTCCTGATTAGAGGCAACAGTTGCATTCGTTGCGGTGTTGTTTGTGGAACCATTTTCAACGGAGGTATCGCTCTTCTCTGTCTGAGCAAACCGGTAGTTGCTCCAGAGTTGGGAGAGGTCGGTCGACCTAAATAGGTCTCGTTCCCTACTTTGATAGGTGTAGTTATCATAGGTGAGTGGGGCGTTGGCTTCGTTCCAGACCAACTTGAACCGATTAACCATGGAAAGGTTGATTTGCCGGTGTCCATTGCTGTCGGTGTAAAATTCCACTTTACCTTTTTCGGGACAAGGATTTACTACGGAAAAGGCACTGTCTAGCTCCGCTAGGGCATATAATGTCTTATCAATTGAAGTCGTTAGGTCGCCGTTGGTTGGTGCCAATGCGTTCGCCAGTGTTGTTGCATCTGCTAATTGCTCTTCTGAAATCTTTTTATGAGCGGCGGCTTGCTCCTTCTGTTGTGTACGCTCTATTCCGAGTATTGCATTTTCGTAGATTGCATTTGCCTCCGCTGTAATATTTAAAAGTTCTAGTAGCGATTGGTTGCTTATTTCGGGTGTTTTTGTATTGTAAAATTGATTGTTGATGGCAATAATCCTTGTCTGAATTACTGTCAACCTATTTATGGTAACAGAAGGAAAGCAAGATGCGGACATGGGGAGATTTGAAACATAGCGCTGTCCCGACGCAGGAAAAAATACGACTGTGAGAATAAGAAATACGACGAATGCTTTCAATTTGCATTTGTTCACAGGAGGAGTATTTAGCATGTTTACAAATATAAACCTTTCAGCCATTATTGCTTGGATAATCAGCCACAGCTAGGTGCGTTATGTCATCGTTTTAGTTGACATATATCACCATTTAAGCCCTTGTTGTTTTCTCATTAAATGCCTACACATAATCAATGAATCGGAAAGCCGAATGATGTTTTGTCAAATAATTTAATCCGTAACGTTTAGATAAACAGCCGACAACGGGACATTGTTCATAACTCGTTAATAAATGTATGAGAATGACTTTGCGTCGCGTGGACGGTATGGTTAACTTGCCATGCATAAAATGATCGGTAAGAAAAAAGTGATAAAACTTAGTATCAGCCGACTATCCAAATGCGTTTTAGCAACATCAAAGAACCCTACTATAATGCAACGCGAAAAAGAGACTGATCAAGTGAAAAAGGCAAAAACTTCGGAGAAGGATTTGAGTGTGCAAGGCTACACCTACGAGCAGGCCGTTGAGGCTTCTAAAAAGTATTTCAAGGGAGATGACCTTGCCGCTACCGTTTGGGTTAGTAAGTATGCCTTAAAGGATTCTTACGGTAAGATCTACGAACTTGATCCATCAGATTTGCATAGGAGGCTTGCCAGCGAATTTCATCGCATTGAGGCAAAATATCCAAATCCAGTATCGGAGGAGGAGCTGTTTGAAACCCTTGATCAGTTTAAGTACATTATTCCACAAGGCGGCCCAATGACCGGCATTGGTAACGATCACCAAGTAGCATCACTTTCGAACTGCTTTGTAATCGGTCATCAAAATCCAGCCGATTCGTATGGTGGAATTATGCGTATTGATGAGGAGCAGGTGCAGCTTATGAAGCGCCGTGGCGGCGTTGGCCACGACCTTTCACATATTCGTCCAAAGGGGAGTCCTGTGCTCAATAGTGCGCTTACATCTACAGGTGTGGTTCCATTTATGGAGCGCTACTCCAACTCTACCCGTGAAGTGGCTCAAGATGGTCGTCGTGGTGCGCTTATGCTCTCCATCTCTATTAAGCATCCCGATGCCGAAAAGTTTATCGATGCTAAGATGGAGCCAGGAAAGATTACTGGTGCCAATGTTTCGGTAAAGATGGACGACGAATTTATGCGCTCCGTGGTTTCCGGTAAGCCATACCTTCAGCAATATCCTATTGATGCCGTTAATCCTAAATATAAGGTTGAAGCCGATGCTCGCCAGATTTGGAATAAGATCATTCATAACGCTTGGAAGTCGGCCGAGCCGGGAGTCTTGTTCTGGGACACTGTGCTTCGTGAGTCGGTGCCCGATTGCTATGCCGATCTTGGTTACCGCACCGTTTCTACAAACCCTTGCGGAGAAATTCCTCTTTGCCCTTACGACAGCTGCCGCCTGATTGCGATTAACCTCTACAGCTACGTTGACAAGCCATTTACTGCTGATGCTAAGTTTAACTTTCCCAAGTTTAAACAGCATACCCGCATTGCTATGCGCATGATGGACGATCTTATCGACATGGAGCTGGAGAAGATTGATGCTATTATTGCAAAAGTAACTAAGGATCCTGAAGATCAAGACGTGAAAGATGTTGAGCGTAAGCTATGGGAAAAGATAAAGCAGAAAGCCACCGAAGGGCGTAGAACCGGACTTGGTATTACTGCCGAAGGCGATATGCTCGCAGCCCTTGGCCTTCGCTATGGATCTGACATTGCCACCGATTTTGCTGTTGAAGTTCAGCGCACTCTTGCAGTTGAAGCGTACAGAGCATCAGTTGAGATGGCTGCCGAGCGCGGTGCATTCCCAATATATGATTCGAAGCGCGAAAAGGAGAATCCTTTTATTCAACGATTAAAAGGTGCTGATGAGGATCTTTACCAGAGTATGATGAAGCACGGCCGTAGAAATATTGCCCTTCTTACCATTGCACCAACTGGTACCACTAGCCTTATGACCCAAACATCTTCGGGTATCGAACCGGTATTCTTGCCGGTGTATAAGCGTCGACGTAAGGTAAATCCAAGCGATATAAACACCAAGGCCACCTTTACCGATGAGGTTGGTGATAGCTGGGAAGAGTTCTACGTGTTCCACCACAAGTTTCTTGTTTGGATGGAGGCTAATGGATATAACTCTTCAGAAGTTAAGAACTACAGCGATGAGCAGATTCAAGACATTGTTGAAAAATCGCCATACTACAAAGCCACTTCCAACGATGTGGATTGGGTAAGTAAGGTGAAAATGCAAGGGCTTATTCAAAAGTGGGTCGATCACTCCATCTCGGTTACGGTAAACCTTCCTGAGGACACTACCGAAGCGATGGTTGCCGAAGTTTACAAAACTGCGTGGGAGAGTGGGTGCAAGGGATGCACCGTGTATCGTGATGGGTCTCGTGCCGGAGTATTAGTTTCTACTACCAAGAAGGAACGAAAGGATAGCGATGTCCCCGTGAAACGTCCTGAGATTCTCGACTGCGAAGTAATTCGTTTTAAGAATAATCACGAGAGTTGGATTGCCTTTGTTGGGGTTTTCAACAGCCGACCTTACGAGATATTTACAGGTATGACCGATGACGATGTGTTGGCCATTCCAAAGTCGGTAAACAAAGGCAAAATTATTAAGCTAAAGGATGAGAATGGAAGTCGTTACGACTTTCAATATGTGGATAAGTTTGGATATACCAACACCGTTGGCGGATTATCGCACATGTTCAACAAGGAGTATTGGAACTACGCGAAGCTTATATCGGGGGTATTGCGCAACGGAATGCCAATTCCTGATGTTGTAAACCTTGTATCTTCGCTACGTCTCGATAGCGAAAGTATCAACAGCTGGCGCAACGGTGTGGAGCGTGCCCTCCATAGCTACATTCCCAATGGAACAAAGGCCAAGGAGAATAAGAAGTGCCAAGAGTGTGGTTCCAATTCACTGGTATACCAAGAGGGTTGTCTTTCATGCACTAACTGCGGAAGTTCAAAATGCGGTTAGGCAATACAATAGTCGGTTAAATTTGTGTGAGTTGGCCCGGTCGTGAGATCGGGCTTTTTTTATGGGACATTGTACTACTCCAAGTGTATAGTTTTATACGGCTGGTGCTCAATTTTGTATTGCTAAAGCGCTTTTTTCTTCGGCTCGTGCGCATTTTTGTTCGGCTCGAGTGCATTTTTGTTCGGCTTGAGTGCATTTTTGTTCGGCTCGTGCACAATTTTATGCAGTAGACGCACAAAACTATACGCGAGAGGTATACTTTTATACACGTTGAGTATAAAATATTACTTCTGGAGAACAATTTTATACTTCAGCAGTATAATTTTCGACGTCTGGAGTATAATTTTAGATAGTAGAAGTATAATTTTCGACGGCTAAAGTATAATTTGTGACTCTTAGCGTATAAATAGCGATGCTCGATGCGGTTTTGCGGGCAACTATTGAATAAAGCATATGGTTAATTATCTTATGGTTGATATTTATTACCAAGAGTTAAGCCTGTAAGGCAATTCGCAGCTGTAGGAAGAAAATAAATGCCCCACTTAGTTCTTACCAAGCGGGGCGTTTCAGTATTGTCTAAAATAGAGAGGTGGTTTACTTCACCTCCGAACCGTTTCTTACATCGGTAAGCGGAGCATCGGTTATTCTGGAGGCTATCAGATTATCGGGGGAAAACTTTTTGCTATCACTTGCTATTGGTTATTACTTGTTTTATATGCCAAAAACAATTATGTGTCCTTAAAGTTGTATATTTGGGACATATATTGGAAATATGGGACACACTACACCATTTCTTAGGCTTGAAAAACTACCTCCTAGCAGAGAGCAGGTTGAAACAATTGCAATATTAAGGCAGGCGAATAAAGCTACTGCGGCGCTTGCCGAGCTGAAGGGTATTGCAAAAACGATTCCCAACCAAGCAATGTTGATAAATGCAATTGTTCTTCAGGAGGCGAGAAGTAGTTCCGAGATTGAGAATATTATTACTACTCAGGATGAACTGTATACGGCATTAACTATAAATAAAATAAACAGTTCGCCTTCCACAAAGGAGGTGATTAATTATCGAAAGGCAATTTTTGAAGGCTTCAACCTTGTTCAAAATCAAGGCTATTTAAGTATAAACGATATTGTTAAAATCCAGCAATGCTTGGTTGATAATGCGGCAGGGATAAGGAGTATCCCTGGAACTGTTTTAAAAAATGATTCAACAGGAGAGGTTGTGTATACTCCGCCGCAAGATAAGCTGGAAATAGAGGATTTGCTATCGAATTTTATTGCGCATTATAATGAGGGTGAGTCGGACTTGTCACCACTAATTCGAATGGCAATTCTTCATTACCAGTTTGAAAGCATTCACCCTTTTTATGATGGCAATGGAAGAGCAGGGCGGATTTTAAACATACTGTATCTTATAATCAACCGGCTGATTGATATTCCTATTTTATACCTGAGCTCGTATATAATTGAGCATAAATCGGAGTATTACAGATTGTTGAATTTCACTAATAAATCGGGAGAGTGGGGTGATTGGATTCTATTTATGCTACAAGCGGTGGAGTCAACCTCACAACAAACCATTAGTAAGATTAATGCAATTAGGAACCTTCTTGCTGATACTTTAGATGAAGTGCAGCGTAATGCTCCTAAAATTTACAAGAAGGAGCTAGTTGAATTGCTGTTTGAATTGCCATATTCGAAAATAGATTTTGTTGTGAAGCGATTGAGTGTTGAAAGGAAGGCTGCATCACGATATCTGCGAGAACTCGAAGATATTGGCATACTGGAATCACATAAAGTGGGTCGAGAGACGCTTTATATCAACAAACGATTGGTTGAAATATTGAAAGGATAGGCTGTTGGCAGCGCTGTTTTCGGCATAAGCCCTGAAACTAAGAACGCCCCACTTAGTCCTTTCGAAGCGGGGCGTTTCAGTATTGTCTAAAATAGAGAGGTGGTTTACTTCACCTCCGAACCGTTTCTTACTTCGTTTAGCGGTGCAACAAACTCAAGTCGACCATCGGCATCCTGAGCCATCAGGATCATACCGTGGCTTTCGATACCGCGAATCTTTCGGGGCTCGAGGTTTACCAGCATCGATACTTTTTTACCAATTGCTTGCTCGGGTGTAAAGTAGGCGGCAATTCCCGAAACCACGGTGCGCTTATCGATACCCGTATCGATAGTAAGCTTAAGCAGCTTATCGGTTTTCGGAACGCGCTCGGCCTCCAGAATGGTTCCTACGCGAATATCCATTTTGGAAAACTCGTCGTAGGTAATTGGATCGTGCTGAGGAGTTACGGGCGCTATTTTTATTTCGTTTGCCTTTTTGGTGTTGGCCAACTTTTCCACTTGCTTCTCAATCTCGGCATCCTCAATTTTTTCGAAGAGGAGCGATGGTTCGCCAATGGTATGCCCAACAGCCAGAATGTCGGCACGGCCAAGCATATCCCAACCTGGTTTTCCGAGGTTCAGCATCTTGAGCAGTTTTTCCGAGGTAAATGGCATAAACGGTTCAAATGCAATGGGTAGGTTGGCTGCTATTTGAAGGGCAATATTCATGATGGTTTTTACGCGCTCAGGGTCGGTTTTCATCACCTTCCAAGGCTCCGTTTCGGCCAAGTATTTATTGCCTAAGCGGGCCATGTTCATAGCCTCCTTTAGGGCTTCACGGAAACGGAAGTTCTCAATACTCTCCTCTATTTTCTTACGAATGATGGGCAGTTCGGCCAGTGTCTCACGGTCGAAATCGGTGAGTTCACCTGCGGCAGGCACCTCTCCCTTGTAGTAGTTTTGGGTGAGCACAAGGGCTCGGTTTACAAAGTTACCATAAATGGCTACCAGCTCGCTGTTGTTGCGGGTTTGGAAATCCTTCCAGGTAAAGTCGTTGTCCTTAGTTTCGGGAGCGTTTGCGCACAGCACGTAGCGCAGCACATCTTCCTTTCCCGGAAAATCGTCGAGGTATTCGTGAAGCCACACGGCCCAGTTGCGGGAGGTGGAAATTTTATCGCCCTCGAGGTTCAGAAACTCGTTGGCTGGAACATTGTCGGGCAGAATATAACTTCCCTCGGCCTTGAGCATGGCTGGAAATACTATACAGTGGAAAACAATATTGTCCTTACCAATGAAGTGCACCATGCGGGTATCTTCGCTCTTCCAATACTTTTCCCAATCGGGGGTAAGTTCCTTGGTGGCCGAGATGTAGCCAATAGGGGCATCGAACCAAACGTAGAGCACTTTACCGTTGGCACCTTCTACAGGAACCGGTACACCCCAATCGAGGTCGCGACTTACGGCACGAGGTTGAAGCCCCATGTCGAGCCAAGACTTGCATTGCCCATAAACGTTGCTTTTCCACTCCTTGTGATCTTCTAAAATCCACTTTTTGAGGAAAGGCTCATACTTATCGAGAGGCAAAAACCAGTGGGAGGTCTCCCTAAGCACCGGTTTGCTACCACTAATGGTTGAGCGTGGATTAATAAGGTCGGTAGCGTTGAGGGTTGTTCCGCACTTTTCGCACTGATCGCCGTAAGCGTTCTCGTTGCTGCAGTGTGGACATGTGCCCGTAATGTATCGGTCGGCCAAGAATGCTTTTGCTTCCTCGTCGTAGTATTGCTCCGTTGTTTTTTCAATGAATTCACCCTTATCGTAAAGGTTGCGGAAGAACTCCGAAGCTGTTTCGTGGTGAACTTTTGATGAAGTGCGGGCGTAAATATCGAACGACATGCCAAAGCGCATGAAGGAATCCTTGATTATTGCGTTATACTTATCCACCACCTCCTGAGGGGTAATCCCCAGTTGGCGTGCCTTAATGGTGATAGGTACTCCATGCTCGTCGGAGCCGCACACCGAGATAACGTCTTCGCCCTTAAGCCGAAGGTAGCGAGCGTATATATCCGATGGGATATAAACACCGGCAAGGTGGCCAATATGCACCGGTCCGTTGGCGTAGGGAAGCGCTGATGTAATCAGGTAACGCTTAAACTTTGTCATAAACAGATAAATTTTTGGATAGCATCCAATTACTAAACGAATTTGCAAATATAACCGCTATTCGCTTCTGTCCGAACAGCATTTTGAAAGTAATTTAGGATCGATAGAGCGATTTGAAAATTTGATGATTTGAAAATGGATTAATGGGCTAAATTGTTCGTATGCCTCCAAGGTCTGTTGCCGTGAATAAAGATGGTAATACAAAACAGTTATAATCATTAACGCGTTATATTTGTGGATGCAAAATCGCTCTGATAAAAAAGATGGAGCAAGAAATCATATTATAATCTTCAAATTCTCAAATTCTCAAATTCTCAAATCTTCAAATCGCATGATTATCCCTCCATACCTTAAGCCCGGTGATACAATAGCACTGGCTGCTCCAGCTCGAAAGATTTCAGCCGAAGAGATTGCTCCAGCGGTTGCTCTTCTGGAGTTGAAAGGTTTTAAAGTTCTTGTTCATGACAGTCTTTTTGGTGTAGATAATCAGCTAAGTGGTAGCGATGAGGAGCGAGCAGGATCGATTATCGAATTGCTTAAGAATGAAGATGTAAAGGCCATCCTTTTTGCACGAGGCGGTTACGGCTCCATCCGAACCGTGGAACATATTCCGCAAGAACTCTTTGCGGAGCATCCGAAATGGCTGGTTGGGTATAGCGACGTTACGGTCTTTCACAACCTAATGTCGAAGTTGGGCATTCAAAGCATTCATGGCACTATGCCCATTAACTTTCCGAAAGATGGAACCGAGAATTCATCAATCAGCTCGCTTGTGGATACGCTAATGGGGCGTGGTACAAAAGTTAGTGCAGCACCACATCACTTAAATATAAAGGGAGAAGCAAAGGGAATCCTTACTGGCGGAAATTTGTCCGTGCTGTATAGCTTAGCCGGAACTCCACTCGATACTATTCCCGAAGGCCGTATTCTATTTATTGAAGATTTGGACGAATACCTTTATCATATAGATAGGATGATGATGAATTTGAAAGCTTCGGGTAAACTTTCAAAAATTGCTGGTTTAGTGGTGGGCGGAATGAACGATATGCGCGATAATGCAATCCCATGGGGTCATTCAGCTTATGATACCATTTGTGATATAATGAAGGGCTATGACATCCCTGTAGCCTATGGTTTCCCAGTGGGGCACCAAGAGCCAAACTTAGCCATGGTGATGGGCGCAACGGTGGAGTTGCAGGTTACCGATTCGGGTGCGTCGCTAGTGTATACTAATGCCTGAGGAGGGTATAATTTTTGGGAACATCAAACAGTTTGTCGGAGAGAGGCGCAGGTGCGATTGACGTTACCCTTATTTTTTTCTTATCGAAGCGAAGAAATGTGCGCTCTTCGTAGAGCATAGGAAAGTAACCAAATCGGGCCGGTATTTTTAAGAAGGCGCGCAAATTTGATTCGGTGGGGTCGTAAATAGCTAAAAGTTTGTCGAAAAACTCCATCTTCATAGGAGTTACCCAGAATGCACTTTCGTCGCGGGTTGCGGATTCCTTTACGCGCCACTGAACGCACGGTTGTCCGTTTATTACCTTTTTGTTCTCCGATTTATTTATGGAAACCCTACCGTTAAAAGGGCCAAGCTTTTCGGTATAGAGGTAAGCCTTTTGGTCGGGCGAAATAAGAATAACCTGGTTTTTGCTTAGGTTTACGATCGAAGAGCGACCTAGTATTCCTTCTTTGTCACGGATATCCACTCTTACTGCATTGCCCTTAACGAAGATATCAAACCGAGTGGTATCGTAGGGCGTTTCCTGAATGAGCGAAATACGTCCCTCAAACTCACTCTTGCTGGAGGGGGAAAGTATTACGGTGAGGAAAGAAAGAAAAGCCACGATCCAGGTACCCATTTCTACTCTTTTTGTATTTTTAGCCTAATTTCACATCCACCTCAGGGGCGATATTTTATTGCTTTCGATGTGATGTATCAAATTTTTATGTGGGTTGTTTTTGCAAGCCGTTGGAAATCAATAGTCAGACTGTGGAGATTTTCTCCATTTGAATACCGCTATTATATTGTTAAATTTCGGTTTTAGTTACATAAAAATATAAAAAAACACTACTGTCCGACTAAACTCTAAATATTCATTTATTGCCTCTGCATCCCAATAAATACAGGCAACGATTTTGATTATTAGAAAAGCACCCCTCAGAAAATAAGTTTAATTTGACCGTATAAATCTGGCGAACCTCGCTTATTTAAGTAGTCCCGCTTGGTGCTGCGGAGCAGCTCAAAAACATCGAGTAGGCTGATCAGGTGTATCCGGACTAGCGTTGCCACCACCGAAAATGCTTTCTGGGTGTTGGCCATCTTTTGGATCACGGTCATGAGCAGCTGGGCGATCAGCGTGCACCAAACCTGGGTGCGGATGGCATTTTCATTCTCGCCGTAA
>NZ_FMYP01000090.1 GCF_900096565.1 Williamwhitmania taraxaci | reverse complement strand
GTTGCTTTCAGCTGTCGGACATAGTAATTTACCGTATTGCGGTGTATGGCTAAACTTGAAGAACAGCTGCGGTTGCTTTCTCCTTTGATTTTTAACTGAATTAATTGTCGTACATCCATGATATCTATCTTCTTTGCGGCCATATCCCTGATTTAAGTTTCAGCGATAAGATAGAAATCATTCCTTTCAATGGCTCAATGGCGCAATTTGCGTCGAAACGGGTGGCGCAACTTCGACCGAAACAATAGCCTAAATGCACCTAAAAAAGTGGCACAACTTCGACCGAAACGCCTGGCACAACTTGAACCGAAATGGGTGGCACAACTTCGACCGTTTTATCTAAGTTTCCAAACAATCCATTACCACTGATTTCGATACAAATTATAAAACTATGCCCACCTTCCATAAAGAGTTGCACTACATTCCGTTTTTTTTCATACCTTTATAAGGCAAATCTTACGACTATGAACAGCATTTTCTTAAAAGGGACTTCTCAATACCCGGATATCACTCTCGACAAAGCGACAGGAAGGTTCGAATTCTCCGGAAACTCAATACCCGAGGATGCTAAGGAGTTTTTCAGTCCGCTATTTGAGTGGTTGGATGAATACATCGCTAATCCCAACCAGGAAACAGTGGTTTACTTCAAGATGAGTTACTACAATACTCCTTCATCAAAAATGTTCTTCCACATATTCAAAAAACTTGAACTACTCAAGCAAAAAGGGAATGTAGTTCGAGTAAAATGGACCTACACAGAGGAAGACATGGATATGCGCGATGCTGGTCACGATTTTGCCGAGAATACAACAGTACCGGTAGAACTTATTGTAATACCCGAAGAAGATTGATACAAAAGACCGAATGGAGTTTACGCATACGGTGATTTTACGATACAATAAAGGGGGCTTACGCCCCCTTTATTATTACCAATTAGTGGAATATTTTTGGTTATAGAGTCGGTATGTTAAACTCTCACCCGATGTTTGGTTCTTATACTGAATGGTTCCCGAAAGCACCGGATTCGACTTTCCGGTAGCGGTAGTCACCATTTTGGGCAGAGGAGTTGCGATATTTAACTTTAGATCATGGTTTCCCTTGCCGCTAAACGATTGATTAATTCCCTCGAAAATCATTGGGGCAACACCTTGTAGTTCGAGAGTTACCTTCTCGATAATAATGGGTGCATCATACTTGAATATAAGGGTAAGGCTGCAGCTGGACGATAGAATATTATCAGCATCCTCGTCGACTTTAGTAAACCGAACTGCTTCGCTCACATACATCTTAGCCTTCTTGGCGGCAACGTCGAAGAAGAATTTCTTGCTTACATTGGCATTCCCAAACCGATAGGAGACCAGGATATTGTTCTCCGGATCTTCGTAACAGTTATCGTAATCGTAACTGATCTCCCAGTCGGAAACGTTATTTTTTGTTCCGTTAATACGAGCGCAGTCCGACTTTACCAGAGGTTTCTTAACTGTTGAGATGGTGCGATTGCCGAGCCTCAACGTAAACTTAAGGCTGCCAATACTATTATCAACCTCTACAAGTTCTACAGACTGTAAAATACTTTGATAACGAGCCATTACCATGTTTACTTTATCTTTCCGAGCATCAATAAACGCCTCTTGGAGGGTTTTTAACTCAGAAAGATTCTTCTCCATCTCTTCAATTGAAGTTACGATTTCAGCCTCAGCCTCCAACCTATCGAGGTTCTCCGTCATTTCGCGGTCGCGCATCCTGAAGTCGCTCACCAACTTCTTCATCTCAAATTCAGAGAAAGGGTACTTAATATGGTAGTAGTATTTGGTCTGCTTATTGCTTTTGTCGTATTGCTTTTCCCAGTAGTATTCGCTGGCATTGGACAGAGAAACACCCTGTAGGTAAGAGACTTTTCCCGATTCGCTACTAACCTGAGAGGTATATTTTTCGAGAAAGGTGGACACGGAGTTGTTATAGCTACTCTCCTCCTTTTTTAATTCACTTTTTGCCTTCACATTATCGGCCACAGAGAGAACAATGTTTTGCTTAATGAGCATCAAAGCGCTGTTCTGAGCCATATCAATGGTGGAACCGGAACCAACAACAATAATAAATTCCTTCTCCAATCCATTTACCCAATCTGGTTTTCGCCCGCTTTTATCTACCACTTTTGGTTGAGCAAATGCACCAAATCCAGAAAGGATGAGCAATGCTGCACATATAATCTTCTTCATCGGTAAATAGTTTTAAGATCGTTGATCATTATATGCTGTAAGTATAATCCACGTTGAAGAACCTTGGACGAACCTACTTATGCTTTACTAGTTCTATTCTCTGCTCCTCCATGCAGAAAAGGGAAGATTACTAACTCCCATGCGGTATTATATTTTCAATGCATTCCGAGAAGAAAACCAGCGATGTTTTGAAGAATTAAAAAAAAACTCAGCCAACCCATAAAGGGTAGCTGAGTTCTTAACTATGCTATCGAATTACTTTCTTTCATTGGAAAGTTTTTCCATTTCTTCGTTGAAGATGTTTTCAAACTTCTGCTTGTCATAGTCAAGTTGAAGTTTTTGATCCTTAGAGATTTTGTCCTTAATGTTATTAAGAAGTTCGTCCTTCGCAACCTCAAGAGCCATGTAAACCTTATACTTCTTGTCCTTAGGATCTTGGTAGGTCTTAGCACAAACAGTAGATACATTGTTCATCTCTTGATTCACAACGTCTCTGGTCATGTCCTCAAACTTTTGCTCGAACTCGCTGTTCTCACCAATTTGACGCTCATTGGTGTAACGATCGGTAACCGATTTCAAAGTTCTATTGATAGAAGCAGCAAGATTCCTTGCAGCGTCTAAGTTCGCTTTACTCTTAGCAGTTGCTTGATCTTGGCTATTACCAATACCCGATCCGCGGAAGAATTTAGCATCGCTGTGGAATTCTTCGTCACCGCATGGGGTAACTACTTCCTTCATCTCGTCAGTTGGTTTAATAACGTCCTTATGAGACTTACAAGAAGAGAAAGAGACAAGCGAAACAGCTATAAAAGCTAATCCTAGATTTCTAACTAAACTGTTTTTCATAGCACAAATATTAATTTGGTTAAGTAAAAATACAAAAGAAATCGACTTTGTGGTTAACTAATTATTAAACGATAGAGTTTTACTTGTAAAGCCAATCCCACTTTGCGTAATAGTTACTGGCAGCAGCAACCCCAATGTCGTGGATATTTTCCAGTTTTTGTTTTTCCATGCTTGTGGCATCGTCGTATTTCTTTACCTTGAAATCCCAAACCTTGCCATCCTCAAGAAGTTTTTTCTGGATTTGATCGGCAAGTTGCTGAGCATCGGCATAGCACTTTGCTTCTGGATCAATGAGGCCTAGACTTTCTGCCGCCTTATCGCTATCAAGATTTGCCCAAGCCGCTTTTGCTGCTGCAAGATTCTTGCCGCAAGTGTAATCCTCATACTGCTTGTATATCTCAGCCGAAAGGTTCATGCTCTTATCGTAGCATTCGCGGCAAACATCGGGAACGGCAATAAGGTTAAAAATTGCCTCCTCATACTTACGTTGTGCAGCAAGTGCTTGAGCACCCTTAAGAATTACATCGCACTGAGAGTTGTAATACTCAATGATCTTTTCCTTCCCCTTTTCAATGAGGCCTTTAAATTGACCCATTTTAGGACTGATATTCTTAATAGCCATAATGTAGGCCTTATCCTCGGTTTGTCCAACACCTTTGAATTGCACCGAAGTTTGGCTAAAGATGGTCTGCCCAACAGCATCAACAACATAGAAGATAATTTCTAGGGTAACCACCTGTTGCGGTGGAGCTGTAGGGGTAATGTCCTTCGTAAGCACACTTACAGCTGGAACTAAAGCAAACCGGGTTCCAAACTCAGATGCCCCAAGGCCGTTCTGAGTGGCAATCTGGCGCATTTTGTTCATCAACATGCTCTTGGCACCCTCTGGGATATCACCAGCGCCATCGGGAACAACCGCTGCAATAGCGAGTCGCTCTGCATCATCGGATTTACCCAAAGAATTTTGGGCAAACGAAAATGTTGAACTAACAAGCAATAAGGCAGCCGCAATAACTAACTTCTTCATAGTATCTCTTTTAGTTACTCAAAATCAATTACTATTTCTCACCAATAATCAACCAAGCCTCTCCTAATCCGCGCTGGTATACCTTGCTGGTAAGGTTAAACGGAGCTCCGGAAAGATACTTCCGCAAATCAGAAACAAAATTACGGGTATCAATTGCTCTCTCCTTACCATTGGCATCAACCTTAGTCATAGGGATCCGAACCTGCTCGTAGCGAGCCATGGTAGCAGTTGCATCGCTACGGCTATAACGCCCACCTTTGCAGTTATCGTCAAGCCATTTGTCAATTGCATCAACGAGTTCAAGTGTCTCTCCATTTACGGTATATTCCGTTTCGAGGTCATCCGCAGAGCTGTCAAACAATTTCACCAGCATCTTTACCTCACGACCGTTAGCAAACATATCGTCGAAGTGGGACTGAAGTTGAACGTTAAAGTTGTCGATATGCGATAAAACAGCCTCCTCGAGCAATACAGGTAACTCGGCCGAGAAGGAAGGTTGTCCGGTACCAGAAGCACCTGCAACCTGCTTGTCGCTGTAAGCATCTAGCCCTTGCAAGTTAAATGTAACCGATTTTTTAGGTCCGGTTTGGTTTGCAACCCATGTTACTTGCAGCCAAATATCAGCCTTTGCAACCTTTTTTAACTTATCGATAGGACTTTCCACAACTCCAGCTCCAGTTTTACTGGAGAGCATAGCAGATTCGGCACTCTCGTTTTCCAACGACTTGAGTGCAGATTCTAAGTTCTTAAGAGGGAATCCGCGTGACGCCATAAGCTCGTTAATCTTGCTTATAACCAACAACAGGTCAGCGTTGTCCTGCAGTGCTGCCTTGTAGTCTGCAACCTTAACCTTGGCTCCTTGGTTATCGAATTCCAGCATGTAGCCGTTCTTGTTGCACCATACATCACTAGGAACAACCATAATGGTTGGTTTTTTTGCTTGCGAAAAGCCGGAAAGTGCGAAGCCTAACACGATTATTAGAAGAAGTGCAAACGTTCCAATTTTCTTGCCCATAATTATATTTTTTTGAATAAAACACCTTTGAATGCTGCTCTCATTGATAGTAAGAACGAAAGCAAGCATGATTTAAATTGTAGTAAAAGTCTGAATTAATCTCCGAAAACTTGTTTTCCTTAATAATTCAAAAATAAGAAATTGTCCTCAAGAATGAGTTTTCCTAGATGAAATAAAGGAAGTTAACGAAAAAAAATGATCTAAAATCCAGAGTCAAGGCTCTTAATGATACCCGCCTTCTCCATGGCTTTTCTGAGTGAGGCAACATCAACGGAAACGATAACGCCCATCTTATACTCTTTACCTACCTTCATTCTATCCTCGGCAGCAATGGTACCATCACCAGCCACGTTGACGTACTTTAAATAGTCACCGCCATTGCTAAAAAAAGGATCAAAGAAATCGGATTTTTCATCGGCAACCTCGGGGCTGGAGGCTAACGCCTTCTGACCAGGAACTCCTTGCTTCCCAACAAATCCTTTGAAAATAACCCCATGAATAGCGTTTTTCTTAGCCTGCTCGATGGCTATGTTGGGCTTCTTTGAGTAGGACCACACCTTTATTAGGTAGGTTCCTTGCGTTCCGGTATTTACAGCCTCAATCTCATACCTGAAATTTTCGGTATCCTTATTGGCTTTCTTCCGAGCTTGTGCCGATGTGGTATTGAAAAGAGAAATAACCATGGCACAAATTAAACTGCCTGAAATAAGAAACTTTCTCATCATCTAAATTTTTTAAAGTTCAAAAAAAGAAATATTGTGAATTAAGAAATACATAGTTGAGTTTGTCCGATTGTAGTCGGCTGAAATTTTCAGCACTTCATTAATCGAAATCTAGATCTATAGAATCCCAGAGCAAACTCAAAAATGATCATTACCTTCGTTATTTAATCTGCCGTATTAGCATTCCTGGGTAGTAGTTGCTACCGCCTTTAAATAATGTACGATCAACCTTCGGGATGGAAACCACATTGCTGGTAGAATCGGTAGGTAGTTCTTCTCCTGCCATATAACGATTATCCCAAATTTGCTCATCAACCTTTATAACCCCTTTTCTTACATATTTTGTCTTTCCAAGGTCGTTCATAGTCTGTTCCAAAACTTCGTATTTATCGCCCTTTTCAATTCCCTCCTTAAGTCCTATTTTGGCAGAAAGAGGAGTCACATCAAATAGTGGCGTCTTGGTTTTGAAGACGTCATGTTCTTTCTGAAGTTTTGCAATCACGGCATCAATGGACTTAACGGTGGCAATACGAACCAATTCCTCTTCGCTTTTTTTAGAAAAAATGGAAGACTGAACATCGGCCCAAGCTTTATCAACACCAACTAATTCAAGACTAAAGAGGCTTGTAGTGTCAAAAGCGGCTTTTCGTTCGGGTGAATTGCTATTCGCATCCATCCAATAGTTTTGGTAGAAAATAGAGGAGATGGAGTCATTCCATGTCAACTTATAAAGATAGGAGTTCGCTTGAATTACATATCCTTTTGAGGCCACATCGGCAGCAACGCTGCCAACTTGGGCAGCGAGTTGCCCATATTGTCCACCATATTTATTAAGCAGCGATAACCCACGTTTAGCAGCGCCCATTATCTCTTCCTTACTAACATATTTGAAACGAGTAATAACTACAAAGGTATTCCCAATTAACTCCTCTCCTGCATCCGATAGTAACGCTGATCCACGAGCGGAAGACTTAGCTATACTTGCTTGCATTTCGGTAGCATCATACTGTCCTCGTTCAGCAATGCGATTCATGTTCAAATTGCCATTTTCGTCACGATTGAACCATTTGGCAATCAACTGCTGCGGTATTTGGTTTGTGCGAAAAAACTTTTGAATAATCTGAGGCAAGTCCTTTGTGTTTGTAGTATCAACAAGGCCACCAGTTGTATTTGATAGAAGACCCTTTCCATATGATTGAACACCATTATCCTTCTTCGTCTGCTTTTCTGCCTCTGTTAGTGGATAATCAGCTGGTCTAAATGAACGTATAGCCAGTGTATGGTCATCGAATTTGTTGGGAATTGGGGCACTTTCAAAACTTCGCTTTATAGTATCGGCCTTTACCAAACCTGCATCATCGAGCATTAACGTGTAAATAGAACTCCTACGATACTTCGCATTTTGCATTTTCTTATCATCCTTCGCAACAGACTGGGCCATTACGCTAGGTAAAATCAAACAGCCAATTAGTGTAAAAAACAGCAGTCTTGTCCTCATCTTGAATCGTTTTAGGTTTTAAAATTTAGGGTCTTCGTTATTTTCAAATGACTTTTGTTACTCGATTACTTTCTCTGCTCATCACGGATGCCGTAAGTTAAAGTAGATCCAACTCAATAAAAAACTTCGAATCAAAGTTCTTTATCATAATCAATGCCAACATCTGTTCGCAAAAGTGAGTCATTCCTTTTGAGTATTTAAAGATACACCATTTTGCAAATACAAACCATCACCACTTACACAAAATAAATTGTCGGATACTAATGTACAAGGTATATAAGCAATTATAGTGCGAAAAATAATGACTTATCGGCAGTCATCTCTCACAAAGTATGGTCAATCCTCATCCAAAATAGAATTGTATCGACCATAGTACCGGCCTCTTCCTATTCTGAAAAAAACAGAGAAACGGTGCAAGGATCAATAGTAAAACATAACCACATGGTCGATAAACGAAAAAAACAGGAGATTTACAATTAAATCTTAAACGGTATAATAAAAAAGAAGGAGGTCGCGTGTGGACCTCCTTCTATTTTATCGTTTCGGAATAGTAAGCTGTAGTATGTTTTTGGGGATATCAGTATTGTCCATAAAAGAACTAAAGCGATTTGCCCCACAACCTATCGCAAAAACAGGAACCGGCAGTCCTGTGTGTGATCCGCTAGTCCAACCAATACCTGCCTTTTTATTTAACAACCCTATGGCCGTTGCAATAAATTTGGACGACTTAGAATACATTGGTTTTGGATTCGTCCGGCCTTTTAGTGTCTCATTATAGGCATTTCGAAGGTTTTCAATATCTGCATTTACTAGTTTCAAACCTTTTGTGGAATCACCAAGTGCAGTTTGAACCTTTAATATCTCTAATGCTTTTTCGAAACCAGAAGCAGCATCGGGTTGGGAGAAAACCTCTTTCTCCATAATGTTTACCAGCAAATCATACGACATTTTTTGCCCTGATAACCGATGAATGTAGGAATCATAATGATTGGCATTATTTCCCAATGAAAAACCACCAGTTTCGTGGTCGGCGGTTACAACGATTAGTGTTTGATCAGGATGTTTTTTGTAGAATTCAAGAGCAACTTCAATGGCACTGGAGAAATCAAGCACTTCATGAATAGCACCGGCGGCGTCGTTGGAGTGGCACGACCAGTCTATCTTACCTCCCTCAGCCATCAAAAAGAAACTACCCTGCTTCTCAAGTTTGGCTATCGCGGCTTTAGTAAACTGAGGAAGGGTAATATCGTCAACGCCCCTATCAATTTCGGAGGTAAGCGAACTCATTGACGAGTCGGCAGTGGCTAGCCAAACAGCAGGCCCTTTGGAAACACGAATAGAGTCAATTTTATTGGGTCCTAAAAATATTTTATATCCCGATTTTTTAGCCATGGCATATAAATCACCTTTTGGACCACTTGGGCGGAGTAAGGTTGAACCGGCAAAGAAGTCGAATCCCGACTTTGTAAGATGGGTTCCAATTTCATAATATTTATTGCGATCGTCAACATGGGCATAAAAGCAAGCGGGCGTTGCATGGTCAACGCTAACACTTGTAATTATTCCAACGGCAAAACCCCTGTTTTTGAGTTCTGAAGCAAACGAAATTAAAGTATCTTTCTGCGGATTTATGCCAATATAATTAATATTGGTTTTGCTCCCAGTTGCTAGTGCGGTACCAGCAGCAGCAGAACAAGTAATATAACGATTTGCAGCGAATGTAGTGGCAAATCCAACTTCAGGAAACGTGGTAAAACTTAACCTTGCGTTACTCTTTGTAGTAGTTTGAAGGTAAACTTCGGCACTATTAACCTGAGAAATACCCATCCCATCTCCAATAAAAAAGAAGATATATTTTGGTGGGGTCTCCTTTTGAGCCCACGTAAAACTGCAAAGAAGCAGACCAATTGCAAATAATAATACCCTTCTCATTGTATTTGTTTTTTTTTCAAAGATAGAAACATAAACCGAGATATGTTACGCACAGGATTTCGATAATCCAATTGCGAATTACTCAACCTTTAATGATAGTAAGCCTTACTCCAGAATAAAAAAAAGAGGTGCCTTGCGAGCACCTCTTTAATATTATAGTGTAAATGACTACTGCATTTTATCCGTTTTATGAGAAGCATAACTAACCTTAAGTGCAGATGCTTTACGCAACTCCTGCTTTAGATCGGTAACAATTCCCATTCTGGTGTCAGAATCAATTTTCATAGACACAGTTAAGAATGCCTGATCGTTTTCATTGAGTTTGTCGCGCTCAGAGGCCACAAAATCTCGAATGTCGGTCATGCTCTTAAATACATCATTTAACTGAATCCGAGGCTCTGTTCCATAAAGCCCAACAAACTGCTTTGTAGGGGGGCCAATGTATACATAGCTTACCAGCGACTTCTTTTCTAACTTTGTTACTTCAGTTGCATCAGGTAACTTTAAACTTACCATAAGCGACACTTCACGCATGGAGGTACTTACCATGAAGAAGAATAGCAACATGAACACAATGTCAGGAAGAGAAGCGGTAGATACCGCTGGGGTTTCTTTTGAACCTTCTTTTCTAAACTTTGCCATAGCTATTTTACGTCTTTAGGTTCAGCCTCAGATATACGCTGAGGGAATACATCCTTCACGATGGTTTGCTCCTCTGCAGTAAGTTTGTCATACTTCTTACCAAATTTTTCCGAAGCCAAATTGTCGCGAAGTTCGTTGTAGGCTGCTACCAGTTCATTTTGCACAGTCATGTACATCTTGTAGCTGGTTCCCCTATCGTTTTGAAGCGAAACCACGCCCTTGGATACAGGCCACTCTCCAAGCCCTTCAATATTATCCATCTTCTTTTCAGAAAGATTTGGATCGTCGTTGGGGTTGAGAACGAACTCTTTTGTTTTATCACGGAGCATATGAACGTCCATAGGCTGTCCATTTACCAGCAACATATCGAACTTGTTTACCAAAACGATAAATACGTTTCTTTGCTTAACGTCAGGACCTTTCACCTGTACATCGGTAGGCATTGGTGGTAACATGCGCGATAGGCCAGAATCCACGTTCATAGTAGTTGCCATCAAGAAGAAGATGAGCAACAAGAACGCGATGTCAGCCATTGAACCAGCATTAATCTCCTGAACTTTTCTTGCCATATTTGTAGATAAGTTAATCAGGTTAAACGATGGGGCAACAACCCCCTCGTTGAGAATTAGCGGAAAAGATCCCTAACCTCAGTGTAAACAATACTTCCCACAGCCATAATGGAGAGGAGGTATAGAGAAATAACGCTGGTATCAACAAATCTCAGAACACCTGGAACATTGTCAGGGTTTGGGATCGAGAAGGGTAACGCCTCTGTCGACGACATAAAATATGCCACGACGAAGAAGGCAACCAGACCGAGAAAACCCATGAGCGATTTCTTGGCATTGGTTGGGTTTACAATAATGTTAACTATTGGAAATATTACCATAAGAGCAACAGCCAATCCAAATAAGACATAACCTAAACCTAAAAACACCTCTAGGTCGACGATATCCAAAAGAAAAAGGACAGGCACAATTGCAGATAATCCCAGCAGAACATATTTTATGACAGCAATAAATTTATCTGACATGTCTGACTATTTTTTAAGATTGTATTTTGCAAGGATGTCAATAAGGGTAATGGAAGAATCTTCCATGTCGTTTACTAGGGAATCGATCTTTGACACGAGGTAGTTGTAGAATACTTGAAGAATCATAGCTACAATAAGACCACCTACGGTAGTAATAAGAGCAACCTTGATACCTCCAGCAACCAATGCAGGGCTAATGTCTCCAGCTGCTTGGATTTGGTCAAAAGCACCAATCATACCAATTACAGTTCCCAAGAATCCTAACATAGGAGCAATTGCGATGAAAAGGGAGATCCAGGTAAGACCGCTTTCCATACGACCCATTTGTACTGAACCGTAAGAAACCACAGATTTCTCAACCACGTCGAGACCTTCGCCCATTCTGTCCAAACCTTGATAGAAGATGCTGGCAACAGGACCACGAGTATTGCGGCAAATTTCCTTAGCAGCTTCTACTCCACCGTTGTTCAGAGCTTCTTCGATTTTGGCAAGAAGTTTCTTGGTGTTGCTGGTAGCCATGTTAAGGTAAATAATTCTTTCGATAGCAAGAGCCAAACCAAGAACAAAGCAAAGAAGAATTGGAGTCATCCAAGGTACACCACCTTCGATAAACTTCATCTTAATTTGCTGATGCATAGATGTCTCTGCTTCAGGTGCAGCGGGTGCTGCAGCAACTGCTGCGGTATCTACCTGCTCGGTAGCTACAGTAGTGTCAGTCTGAGCTGCTTCGCCCTGTGCATAGGAGGAAACTGCTCCGAAAGAAAGCATTCCCAGAAGTGCTACTAATCCAAATAGTTTTTTCATGTTTTGTTGATGTTTAGTTTTAAACGTTTGCGTTCTCTTTAGTTAAAATTAATGCTACTTCTTTCAAACCAATATTGCTTAACAAGCGCGGAGAGGGCGGGATTCGAACCCGCGATACGCTTGTGGCATATACACACTTTCCAGGCGTGCGCCATAGACCACTCGGCCACCTCTCCTGATTTCACAATTTTTTAGGTGTGCAAATTACAATTTTTTTTTTTAA
>NZ_FMYP01000089.1 GCF_900096565.1 Williamwhitmania taraxaci | reverse complement strand
GCTGGTTCAGCTCTGAGCGCAGGTGTTCGGTAATATCCTCGGCGCATTCGCCGCCGCATAAAACCAGCATGAGGTAGGATCGAAACAAATCACTGTAGGAATACTGTGCCTTAACTCCCCGAATGCCAAGCGTTTGGTCTATGGTGTCGTAAATAGAGGCCTCCCGGATAATTTTGTCTGCAAAATTTATTCCGCCAAAAGAGTTGATGGTGTCGCTAGAATATGTAATTTTCATCCGCTACGATGTTTTCACCTAAGTAGGTGAAAATATTTTAATCGGGAAAGCCTTGTGATGATTATTATTACAGGGGTTCCCGATTATTTTATGCTTTTATGTTGCGGATATAAGGTTTAATCGAAATCGACTTCTGGTCCTCTAGCCTAATGGTTGAAAGTACATCGTTTAGCCGAAATAATAGTTCAGATTTATTTTAGGAGAAGATGCATTATACACGAACAAGCGATTGAGGATTTCACTACGTTTGTTTCATAAAGCAGCATTGAGAAAACAACCGAATAATTACACAAAATGCATACATCTCGAAGGAAAAAGGGATTGGCCAACTATAAGAATAGTCTGCTGTCCCTTGTAATTGTGAGTGGTATTGCGGCAATTCTTTGGGTTATCATTAATCAAGGAGAGAAATTATCGCTCATATCCGAAACCCAAGTGCCGCTTAAGAAGGTGGCAGAGACAAGCATAAGCACATTTAATGCCTTTGCCGAGAACCTATCCCATCCTCTTGCGCTTTTACTTCTACAGATTATCGTAATCATAGGAATTGCTCGTCTCTTAGGCAAGGTGATGGTTCGCATTGGTCAGCCTACGGTAATGGGCGAGATAATTGCCGGAATAATACTTGGTCCCTCGCTGCTTGGGCTTGTATTTCCCGAGGCTAATGCATTTCTGTTTCCAATACATTCGCTTGGAAACCTACAACTTGTAAGTCAGATAGGGCTTATACTGTTTATGTTCATAATTGGTATGGATCTCGACTTACGAGTCATTCGAAAAAATGCACAGTCGGCCATGATCATTAGCCACGTGAGCATTGCCGTTCCTTTTCTACTAGGAGTAATGCTAGCATACTTGCTTTACCCCAGTTTTGGCCCTCAACAAATGGGCTTTACGGCCTTTGCACTCTTCATTGGCATAGCGGTAAGCATTACGGCATTCCCCGTATTAGCCCGAATTGTTCAGGAACGGGGCTGGACAAAGAGTGATGTGGGCACTACCGCCATTACCTGTGCCGCAGCCAACGATATTACGGCGTGGTTTCTCCTTGCTGCCGTCATTGCTCTGGTAAAAGCAGGCAACATTAACTCTGCATTGGTTTCCCTTGGGTTATCTGCGGCCTACATTACGTTTATGATCATGGTAATGAAGCCTCTATTCCATAGGATTGCCGAGCAGAATTTTACCAAGGAAACTATTAATAAGCCCATCGTTGCCATATTCCTTTTCTCCTTAATTGTATCCTCATACATTACTGAGGTTATTGGCATTCACGCACTATTTGGAGCATTCTTGGCAGGCGTAATCATGCCTACCAACATTAATTTTCGCCATGTGTTTCAGGAGAAAGTAGAAGATCTGAGCCAAGTGCTCCTTCTGCCACTCTTCTTTGTGTATACCGGTTTAAGAACCCAAATCGGGTTGCTCAACGAACCTCATCTATGGCTAGTATTTGCTGCCATTGTGGCTGTTGCAACTATTGGGAAGTTTGCAGGCAGTGCTCTTGCCGCACGATGGGTAGGACAATCGTGGAAAAACAGTTTGATAATTGGTGCACTGATGAATACCCGTGGACTAATGGAACTTATTGTTCTTAATATTGGTTACGATTTAGGAGTGCTTACCCCTCAGGTATTTGCCATGATGGTGCTGATGGCGCTGGTTACCACATTTATGACTGGTCCTGCCATTGACACGATTGAATACTTCTATCAGAAAAAGGTATTGCCTCCACTTACCAATGCCTCCGCATTTAATATCTTAATATCGTTTGGGGCACCACCTGTGGGAAGCCGGCTGCTATTGATAGCGGAGAAATTCACCTCACCCAAACATAAACAAAAGAGTATTACCGCCGCGCATTTTAGCCCCAGCGCCGATATCTCGCTTCAGAATGCAAAGTTATTTGAGAAGGAGGGATTTGAGCCCATATTGGCAACGGCAAAGGATCGTAACATGAAGATAAAAACCTACTACATGGCTACGAATGAAGTACGTAAGAAGATTACAGAAACGGCCAACTCCGATAGCTATAACCTTATGCTGGTGGGCAGTTCGAAACAGCTTCTTTCGAGCGATGAAACGGGAGGTAAGGTGAGCCACTTCTTTGATGATGTAGAATGCAGCGTTGGGGTGTTAATCGATCGTGGATTTACGGAGCTGAACCGAATTGCGATTATTCTGGATGATCCCTCCGATAATCATCTGCTTAGATTAGGTCAACTTATTACCGAGAATGCCACGGCTAATATAACCGCCTTGGCATCCTTTGAGATGGCTATTCCGGAAAAAGAACTGTTTCGCTTTACATTAATGGATGATGTGATGCATACCGACAAGCTAATTGAAGCAGCAGCGGATTACGACCTTACGATTGTGAGCTTAAACTTCTGGAAAAAGACCAAGGACTACAGCATTGGAGCGCTATTGGAGTCTCAATCATTGCTTATTGTGAACAAGTAGCGATTACATGGACATAGGATATCTATACCGTAAAGCAAGAAGTGCCTCCAGTGTTTCTCCATGTGCCATACAATTTGTACATGACACAGAAGAAACATGTCGGGCTTTCAGCCCTAAATGAAGTTCTACTTGCACACAGGGCTGCGCCCTGTGCTTTTACAGGCAGGCCTTTCAGTCCTATACTTTCCTCAGTAAAACTGAATGACTCTCCACTTCAACACAAGGTTTCTAAAGGTCGGCCTTTCAGGTCTCTGTGTTGCCAATGGTATGAGCAAAACGGTGCTGCATTATACAGAATTTACAGGGGTTATCGGCGCATCATCATTTGCATAATACCACCACCATTTTTTACATTCGTAAAGCCCACCTTCATAAGTATTTGCTGCGCATAAGACGATCTTGCTCCAGAAGCACAATACACCGTTATATCTCTCGAATAGTCGCCCAACTTACCAATATGCTCGGGCAACTCGTCCAACGGTATGTTTATGGCGCCAGGGATTGCTCCGCCCCTAAACTCTGGCACCGACCGAACATCGACTACTAATGGTTCGTTGGAAGCAGTTGTTTTTGATCCGCTGGCCTGCCGAGCCATCATCATAGACAATCCACCACCATTTTTTACGTTGGTAAAGCCGAGCTGGCGCAACATGTTTTCGGCATAGGCCGAGCGCGCACCCGTGGCACAATAAACCACAATCTCTCTCGACGCATTTTTACCAAGTTCTGCGTATCGAGTTGGAATTTCATCGAGCGAAATATTAATCGCATCGGGATAGGCACCTGATTTATACTCTCCCGGTGTGCGGACATCCACAACAATTGGAGCATTTTGGTCGGTTTGTTTTGCAGCAGGGTCCACTTGTTCCTCCTCCTGCTCCTCTTTTAGCGATTTTAGCTGAATAGGCAAAACGTCAATCTTGAAATTCTTGAAACCAACGGTTTGCGCTTGCCGCTGCAACGAGATATACCCACCGGAGATATTCGTTACCTGTGTAAAGCCCATTCCCTTTAGAGTGCGCAGCGTCTGATGGCCTTTTTTCCCTGTTTCGTCATACACCACAATGAAACGATCGGTAGGAATTGCACCTATCTGATTCGAAAGCAACTCCAACGGCAAATGAGTAGCCCCAAGAATATGATTTTTTTCAAAGGCAAAGTAATCTCTCACATCGACAAACAAGGGGTTTTTTCCCTCAACAAAAGCATCCAACTCAGCAACGGTAACCGAAGGGCTGAATCCTGATAGCTTATTCTCGGCAGTGTAAGCCGCCATGTTTAGTGCATCGTTGGCGGTGCCAATTGGAGGTGAGTAGGCAAAATCGACATCAGCGAGGTCGTAAACTGTCATCTTTGATGCAGTAGCAGTCGCAATTACATCCAATCGTTTATCGGCTCCCTTATACCCTGCCGCCTGTCCACCAATAATTACACCGCTGTGTCGGTCGTAAACCACCGATACGGTTACAGTCTCTGCATTGGGATAGTATGAGGTATGGTGCTCCTTGTGAACCACAACCGCATCGGCTTCGATTCCTGCTGCGTGTGCCTGCTTTAGCGAAAGGCCAGTAGTTCCGGCAACCGCTTCGAAAACCCTTACCACGGATGTGCCAAGAGATCCTTTATAGCTGTGATTGCCGCCCATTACGTTTTCAGCAGCAATACGACCTTGCCTATTTGCAGGACCAGCAAGCGGAATTCTTACCTTTTTACCGCTAACGCGATGCTCAATTTCGATCATATCGCCGGCAGCATAAATATCGGGATCGCTGGTTTGTAGCTGAGGTGTAACTAAGAGTCCGCCCGACTCGCCCAATTGAAGTACGGCCTCCTTGGCCAGCTGTAGCGTTGGCCGAACTCCGATCGATAGCAATACCATGTCGGCATCGAGCATTGAACCGTTATCGAGCTTAACCCGGTTGGTTGTGATTTCGCTTACTCCAACGTTAGTATGTATACCTACACCGTACGATAGCAGCTCTCGTTCGATAAAGCCAGCAGTTTCAGCATCCATAATGCTCATTACGTGCGGCATCATCTCCACAACATTAACTGTAAGTCCTCGTTTCACCAAAGCCTCAACCATCTCGAGACCGATAAAACCACCACCCACAACAACGGCATTCTTAGGTTTCTTCTCGTTGAGATGGCGGGTAATCTTATCCATATCCTCAAGCGTCCACAGCGAAAACACGTGTTCGTACATAGCCCCAGGAAGGGTAGGCACAACAGGACGACCGCCCTGCGCCAATATTAATTTTGTGTATTCAAAAGTATTTTGTTCGCCGCTGCGGGTATCGATGGTCGTAACTGTATGCGCACTTCTATCAATTGACGATACTAGTGTATGGGTATAAACATCAACATCATACTGCTCTTTAAAACTCTCGGGGCTTTGAAGAATAAGCTTGGAACGGCTCTTTATATCGCCACCAATATAGTATGGCAAACCACAGTTAGCAAATGAAATATCGGGACCTAATTCCAGCATTGTAATTTGCGCTGTGCTTGAAATTCTTCGAACTTTTGCGGCGGCAGTTGCTCCGGCCGCTACTCCACCAACTATTACTATTTTCTCCATTTTGGTTTCCATTTATTAGCTATTTCTTTTGATGACAAAGGTATTGCACGGAAACTTTAGTTTAAACAGTTTTACGCTTACGCTATACAGCAAAAGAGTTGAAATGGAACAACTTTTTTATTGATCTAGATATTCATCCAGGCTATTACTTCTGTTTTTCCCTTTTCGTTCGACGAGTGTCGAAGGGAGTGAAAGGTAAAACGGGTTTGTGAGTTAATGAAGTCAAAGGATGGCTTTGACAAATGGATAGATTTCCAACAGTAAAATCGCTGTTACTTATAGCAGTCGCAACTCATCGGCAAAGTCGGCTTGCAGGTCTTCGTGTAGCGTGGCCAACAACTTGTGGATTTTCTGAAATTGTCGAAGGTAAATATTACCTATAGTGGAGTTTATGGGCATGGAGATTCCAACTTTCTTCAGCTGCAAGCAAAAGTGGATAAGCACCTCTATTTCGGTCTGCCTATTTCCCGAGAACTTTGTGTATTTATTGGCGATGCGTAGAATTTTCCGAATGGTTTTCTTAGCCAGGTAAGAGTTGCTGCGATTAACTTCTTTGAATTGAACGTTGATCTCGTCCTTCACAGCTTGAACATATACTGATTCATCATCAGCCTCGAAGAGTAGGTAGGTGAGCAACTCTTTATTCTCCTTCTTATACTTAGTAAGATGCACGCACAGTTCAACCAACTGATCGGGGGGTAGCGAGTTTAGCTCGGTTTTAATTTCCTTTAGCGAGGCAGCTTTCATGGGGATCGAGAGTGATTACAATACAATGACAAAGAAAGGCATTTTCAGCAGGGATTTCGCTTTAAACAGTTTCAATATGTTTTGTTCCTTTTGGGTGAAGTTGCGATATACATTCAACCATGTTGTGGTGGTTTCGAGACACCTACACAAAAAACCGAATTGCATTCGAGGCTTTTTACGCTAAATCCTTTCAGAATATAGTGTCGCAACGATATACGGTATTGTAAGGAAAGGTTCTTACAATAACAGGCGAATAACCATCCCAGCGTTTTTTTTGCAATAGTTACCAATGCTGCAATAAAAGTGACACCCATATTGGTTTTGAACTGCTGCAGGGTACAGTTACTATCTCCAATCGGTTGAACGGGAAGCAGCATTGCGGCTTCTACTTGCATAGCATTTCCTTAGCAACTTTGCTTCGTCGTTCGTTTGCTGTAGACATAAACTGAAAAGCAACAATACCTAAAAGAATTATCACGCCACCCAAAACTTCTTTAAGGCTTAAGGATTCGGAAGCAAAGATCCAGGCAAATAGAGCTGCAAATACCGGTTCGAGGGTAAAAATTAATGCAACAGTAACCGTATCGACATGTTTTTGTGCCCATACCGAAATGAAATAACAAAAAAGTGTTCCCACAAAACCGAGATACAATAGCGTTATGGTTTCGCTCGAGTTCAGTCCAAATGAAATGGGCTGAGTGGTAACATAAATTATGAAACTTGCGATAGAGGCAAATAAAAACTGATATCCGATAAGTGAAAAGGCCTCAGTAGTTTTTACATATTTGCCCGCCAGAATAAGGTGCCATGCTAGGGAAAACGATGTAACGAGAGTAATCAAATCTCCAATATTCAGAATGGTTTCGCTATCGTAAGTAAGAATATACAAACCAATGAACACAACGATCAAAACGGCTACTTCGTGAATTTTAAGTTTCCGTTTAAAGAAGATAAATAGTAGTATGGGAATGATGATAACACCAGCACCGGTAATAAAAGCACTGTGCCCGCTACTTGTATATTTCAATCCAATGGTTTGAGATATGTATGTGGTGGCTAATAAAAGACCCAGCACCATACCTTTTAAAAGCGCATTAACATTAAAAAGATCGCGCTTGTTTTTAAAATAGACAAATATGAGCATTGAAACAGCGGCAATAAATGTCCTGACAAACACTAGGTAATATTCATTGACTGTGGCAACGGTATCTTTAATAAGAAAGAAGGTTGACCCCCAAATAATAGAAGTTAGAATCAGCAGAAATATTTTCATTGAATAGATTCTCAAATTAAACGACACAAAATATTATCCAAATACAGCGGAACATTAGGCTACCACGTTACTACTCAATTTACAAAAATCAGCATTTATAGTAATCCACGGAAACGCATTTCAGCACACAATAAAGCTAAAACTATTAAAGGAATAACGAATGCGATGCCAAGAGCTGTGAAACTATTACGATGAAATATAGAACTGAAATCTATGGCAAATCGAAGCGTTCGATAACGAACAGTAGAATAGAAAAACCGAACACTATTTACGACCAAAATCAGCCGGGATCTCGCCCCAAGACTCGGTGTCCCATTTAAGAACCGTGGTAGTATAGCTGTTTTCGGAAAGCCATTTCTCCGCGCGATCGATGAGTTGGAAAAGTTCCTCTGTTTGACGATTTCGCTCCAACTTGGTTTTACACTTCTTTGTCTTGAGCCAAGCCATGGCAGTTTTGGAATCGGTATATATTGGGTTTGGAACACCCTTCTGCTTAAGCAGCGCAAGCCCATGAACAATGGCCAAGAACTCACCAATGTTATTCGTGCCCAGTGGAAATTTCAACCGAAAATATTCCTCCTTGGTGCGGGTATGCACTCCGCGATACTCCATCACCCCGGGGTTGCCGCTGCAGGCAGCATCTACGGAAAGGCTTTCGGGAATAATCTTATCCGAAGAAACAGAGCTCTTTTTAGCAGAAGCATTTCCCTTATTCAGAAACAACCATGGATTCTTGGTAAAGGCAACCTCTGCATCGCCAAGGTTCTCGAAGGAGAGGTATTGCGCACCTTCAAACCCAACAACCTGCTTTTGACAATCGGCCCAGGTATGGTAAACTCCGGGAGTTTTCCCCTTCCAAACTACGTAATACTTCTGCTTTGCCATTTAACTGTATTTAAAGCAAAGTTAAGCAAAATGTGCGAATTGAAGTAAGACCGAAGACGGAAGACCGAAGACGGAAGACCGAAGACGGAAGACCGAAGTCGGAAGTCGGAAGTCGGAAGACCGTAGACTGTAGACCGAAGACCGTTGACTGTAGACTGCAAACCGTAGACTGTAGACTGAAGACCGAAGTCCGTAGACTGTAGACCGAAGACTGAAGACCGTAGACCGTAGACTGTAGACGGAAGTCGGAAGACCGAAGACTGAAGACTGTAGACTGCAAACTGAAGACCGAAGTCCGAAGACTGTAGACTGAAGACGGAAGACCGAAGACGGAAGACCGAAGACGGAAGTCCGAAGACGCAAGTCGGAAGACCGAAGTCCGAAGTCCGAAGACCGAAGACCGTAGACTGTAGACTGAAGACTGTAGACCGAAAACTGTAGACTGTAGACTGTAGACCGTAGACTGTAGACTGTAGACTGTAGACCGAAGACTGACGACTGTAGACCGTAGACTGTAGACCGTAGACCGTAGACTGAAGACTGTAGACCGTAGACTGAAGACCGAAGACCGTAGACTGAAGACTGTAGACCGTAGACCGTAGACTGTAGACCGTAGACCGTAGACTGAAGACCGAAGACTGTAGACCGTAGACTGTAGACCGTAGACCGCAGACCGTAGACCGAAGACTGTAGACCGAAGACTGAAGACCGAAGACTGTAGACTGTAGACCGAAGACTGTAGACTGAGGACTGAGGACTGAGGACTGTAGGCTGAAATTACTATCTCCTCTTCAGATAGTTGGCCACTACGACCTTTTTCAAGATCTTCCCTGCATCGGAGAGATCGAAGGTGGGAACAAAAACAATTTTGCGGGGAACCTCAAACTTGGATAACAATATGGGCAATGCATTATTTAGATGATCGAGCTGCTCCACACCAAACTTCTCGCCCTCAATAAAAAGAGCCACCTTTTCGCCCAACACCTTATCGCGCAACCCTGCAATAAAAAAGCGGCATGGAATTACCGAGAAAATCTTTTTCTCTACCTGTTCCGGAAAAATCTTAATTCCCCCGGAATTAATTACGCTATCGAACCTGCCTATCCACTCGAAGTGCGAGGCATCCTTAATGGTTACAATATCATTAGTGGTAAGCGAATAGGGCGTTAGATCGGGTGCATTAATCACCAAGCAATTCCGCTGATCGACCTCAACCTCGACACCCTTAAGCACCTCGTAGTAGGGTGACTTGTGCAACCCATTTACCGCCCTCAAGGCCACGTGCGAGCTGGTCTCCGTCATGCCATAGGTGGCATACACGTTGGAGGGTAACTCTTGGCACTTCAGCTCCAAATCGGTGGGTATCTCCCCGCCCCCCACAATAATGGCATCGATCTCCAATCCCTTGAGAGACTCCAACGAAAGAGCCAACTGAAAAGGGGTGATGGCCGCAAAATGTATCGTACCGACATCGTGCAAGAAAGGGTTTGAAGCGGGTTCAACGGGAATAAGATTCATTCCGGTAACAAAAGCCCTCACCACCATCATTTTGCCTGCGATGTAGCTAACGGGAAGACACAGCAGCGCATTGGTATGCGCGCCTAGGCCAAAGAAGCGCTGGGTCATAAGGGCAGAGTTGATCATCCGCTCCTTGGGCTGCTGAATGGACTTAGGAATACCGGTGGAACCGGATGTGTGCACCATCACAAAATCGGTATCGGAGAGCCACTCGAGAATAAAGAGGTAGAGGTCGTGCTCCCACGCAGGAAGCGCGTTATCGTGCACCTTTGCATTACACAATTCAACGAGAGCAGACCGGCTATACTGCTCTCCATTTATTGTTAAACCTACCATTGCAGCATAGTTAAATCCCAACTCTTTTCGGGACGATAGTAAAGTTTTCCCTCGGAGATGGTTAGGGGCGAGTCGATATTATTGGTAAAGACCTGTCCGGTTCCGAGCCCTTGTGGCAAGGGATTATTCAGGGTAAAGGTCCACTGCGCTATGGCATTTAGCCCAACATTCCCCTCGAGGGCGGAGGTAACCCACCAACCAATATCATACTTCTCGGCAATGGAAATCCAATCGTTACATGCGGCAAATCCGCCCAACAAACTTGGCTTTAGGATGATGTATTGCGGCCGAATAGTGTTTATAAGCAACTCCTTTTCCTCCGAAGAATAGATACCTATTAATTCCTCATCGAGAGCGATAGGTATGGGCGAGCTGGCGCAGAGACAAGCCATGGCGTTGGGATGGCCTTGACCAATGGGCTGCTCGATGGAATGAATGGAAAACTCAGCGAATCGATTTAGCTTATCCACGGCATTCTCCGAAGTGAATGCGCCATTAGCATCGAGACGAATGGTAATATCGCTGGGCGAAAACTGTTTCCGAATGTTGCGGAGGATGTCTATCTCGGTTTCAAAATCGAGTGCGCCTACCTTGAGCTTTATGGTGGAAAAACCTTGATGAATCTTCTCCTTAATCTGCGCCTCCATATACTCGCGCCTCCCCATCCAAACGAGCCCATTAATGGGGATACCCGTTTGTCCATTGGTGAATTCCGAAGGAAAAACAATAGTCTGGGGGAATGCATGGTTGGACAAATCGGCAAGCGCAACCTCGAGTGCAAAGGCGATGGAGGGAAATTCAACGAGGTCGATGGAATCGAGGCGAATGCCGGCATTTATTTGCTGGCAAACGAAGTTCAATTTCTGACAGAAATCGGGTCTATCGTCGATGCTAAGGTTTGGAAGGGTAGAACACTCCCCCACTCCGGTATAGCCAATCTTGGTATCGTGCAGCAGCAGATACCACGACACCTTCTTTGTCAACGTTCCGCGGGAGGTTTTTCCCGGAATTACGAAATCGAGTATATGGCTAACAACGCGAGCTTGAAGCATTATCTATAAAGTAAAATTAATCATGGAGACAGAGAGAGCACGGAGCCTCGCTGAAATAAATTCGTCACAGCAAATATAGGAAATCTAACGTGGAGAGCACAGAGAAAAAATGGGCTAATATAAAAGTTACCACGGAGACACGAAGAGCACGGAGAATTTTGTTAGAAAATTGCTTCTCCGCGATACCTTTTTTCCTCTCCGAATAGCAAATTTGCTTCTCCAGCTAGCAAATTTGCTCCTCCGGGTAGCAAATTTGCTTCTCCGAGTAGCATTTTTCCCTCTCCGGGTAGCAAATTTGCTTCTCCGAGATACCTTTTTCTCACTCCGAGAAGCAAATTGCCTCTCGTCCTAGCAATTTTCCTCTTCGAGAGGCAATTTAATGGGAGAATGAAAGGTTGGAGGTAAACCTATAAGTGAGCAGGCAGAGTTTAAAAAATATTCGCTCGCTGATTGATGCCATGTGATAAAGATTTATACATTTGTGTATTGTGTATGTTTTTCACACAATACATACCAATAGGGCATGTATTGTGTGATTTTATCACACATATAACCGAGTTAGCTGCAAGGCTGGACGGACAGTAATCAACTAATTCAATAGACAACAAATGGACAAAGACGAAAGAGTAGAAACAAGAATACTTGTGGTTCCAGACGATATAGAAGCCGTAAAAAAATTATGGTTTGACTATTTAGTTTGGGGAAATGACAAAATGCAAGAGTTGTATGGTGTTCATCCTCATAATCCAAAAGAAGCAGTTGAACAAGACATTCAACAAATTAGTAAGTTTCAGCCACCTTACGGACAAATAATTCTTGCAATTTATCAAGGCAAAATTTGTGGACTTGGAAGTCTAAAAAGCATCAGCCCCGAAATCGGTGAAATAAAACGGATGTTTGTTGACCCAACGATTAGACGAATTGGGGCCGGACGAGCTATACTTGAAGGTCTTTTAGTTGAGGCAAAAAATGTAGGTTACAAAAAAGTTCGGCTTGACAGCCCGAAGTTTATGGAAGCAGCTCACTCGCTATATAGAAGTTTTGGTTTTCGTGACATTGAATCGTATCCTGAAATGGAAATCCCAGCAGAATTTAAGGACTATCTGTTGTTTATGGAATTAGATTTAACGAACGACAATAAATAGAATATGAAAAGCCCAGCAGCTAATCGAGTAGGCTGCCCCGCCAGCTAGGCTGACGGGGAGAGCCTCTCACACCACTGTACGTACGGGTCTCGTATACAGCGGTTCATTAAGATGTGGCGCAATTTTCTCGTAATGTGTAAGCATAGCCTCATACCCCCTTTTGCCTAAGCGATCAAGGGTAATCGTGGTTCCCAAAATGGGGCTTTGGGCAACTGCCCAGCCTCCCATTCGCGTTCTACTCCACGCATAGGCGTGATCATGGTCAATTCCTAGCCGAATTAGGTTTTTCCGCTTCCGTTCAGGTTTCTTCCAGTGGTGCCAAATGCAGTACCGCAGGCGGTTGCGCAACCAGC
>NZ_FMYP01000088.1 GCF_900096565.1 Williamwhitmania taraxaci | reverse complement strand
CTCAAATTAATTCATAAATTTGGTCACGAAATCATCCTTTTTTTGTGGCACAATATCACCGAAACAAGTGGCACAATATCACCGAAATATCAAATGTGCTGCGCTCATTTTCGCCTGAAGATCCAGTTAAATACGATTTTGCCCTTTTTTATATTGGGATGAACAAAGAACACTTTAGCTATAATGTCGGTATTTAGGTTTAAACAATTTGCAATAAAGCAGGCAAATGTGCCCATGAAGGTCAATACCGATGGGGTTTTGCTGGGTGCATGGACCGATGTGAGTAACGCCACTAAAATACTCGATATTGGAAGTGGTACAGGGGTTATTGCACTTATGCTTGCCCAACGCTGTCCTAATGCGACTATTCATGCTGTGGAAATTGATAAAATGGCGGTGGAAACTGCCAAAGAGAATGTCAGGGACTCTCCTTGGGTAAGTCGGGTAGAGGTTTTTGGCTCGAGTTTTCAGGATTTTGCTGGCGAAACTGATCAGCGCTACAATTTGGTGGTTTCTAATCCACCTTTTTTCATACAGTCGCTTAAGTCCCCTTTTGCCTCCCGAAATCTATCCCGCCACGCCGATCAGCTCTCGTATGACGATCTGGTTATAGGCATCAACCGGGTGCTGGAGGACAATGGTATCTTTGCCGCGATATTTCCCTATGCGGAGGCGGGCATATTTATTGCTTTGGCTGCTAATCATGGTCTTTATTGCATTAGGAAGTCCTATGTTCATCCCTTTGCCGGTGGGAGGATTAAACGTGTGCTGCTCGAACTTTCACGAACTAGAGGAGCCCTCGTGGAGAGCGATCTCGCCATAAGAGTTGGCCCTAACTTGGATTATACCGAAGATTACAAGAGGATTACGTGCGATTTTTATTTGGCGTTTTAATACCTATAACTAAAAGGTTCAGATTCTCTTCTCCTAAATAGAATTGTGTTCGTCCACAAATATCTTTGCAAGCATCTCCTTTCTTTGGTTAAGTGTTACGTATTCATATTCGATGATCGAATCCATAGAATTGGGCACTCAAACGATCATTCAATGTGATTCTTTTTGTACGTAATACTCATAGTTTGCCGTGTCGAGATGAATTGTTATGCCGCTCGGGTGCGGCTTTATACTATTTTTACGGTTAATGGCGACAAATTACCTTAGCATTAAATCCCTTTATGAGCAAAGGACTCATCACTTAGGCTAAGGTAGGAGAGTTGCGCACCATTAATTCTAAAATTCTTTGCTTGATTAATACTGCAGTAAATCAGTGTAGTGTGTAATTAAATCAGTTAATTACAGTTTAGAGGTAGAAAATAGAGAAGCCCTCCAAAATGGAAGGCTTCCTATATACGCTTCGAGAAAAGTCAGTGTTTGTCAATACAAGAAAAAAAACCCTAAAACTTTGTGAAAATTGCTAAAATTATCTATCTTGCAAGTAACAATAGTTCCCAAACTACTACTGCGCTTTTCTCAGAAGCGAGACCTCGACTGTGAAGTCGAGGTTTTTTTGTGCTGCAAAGTTAACTATCTATTTTGTTAATTCGTTATTGCTATCATGTTTTATGGCATTCCGTTAGGCTGTTTAATGTAATTTAACACAACAAACAACACAACTATTGTGCCAGTTATTATTTAACTCCAGTTTGAGAAAAAGGTTTAATGAACTGCAAAAAAAAAGCTGCCCGAAGGCAGCTTTTTTTATTTAATTGAACGATTAATCGTTCTGACTCTGAATAGCAGGGTTGGCGTTCAATTCATCCTTAGGGATTTTGAATTGCCATTGTGGGTCTCCTGCAGGAACTGTAACGATAAGGCTAACTGATGGAACAGCGTTTGTACCTGTTCTGTCCATTGCACTATTTGTACGTTTTAGGTCGAAGAAGCGGAAGCCTTCACCCCATAGTTCAATTCTTCTTTGAGTCGTGATCTCGTCTATTAGCGTAGCTCCAGTGCTGGTGGATTTTACATATGCATTATCTCTAGTCGAAACTAGAGTAAACAGTGCATTTTGCGCTGGGCCATCTTGACCACTTCTTGCTAGTGCTTCAGCCTCTATTAGATACATTTCTGCTGCGCGCATGTATACAACATCTCCAACGCTACTGGTATATGTAGCAACAACGAACTTTCTGTTCATATAAGCATATTTTGCGAAGGAAGTTGTCGGTAGAGTCCAAGCTCCTGAAGTCCAAGAAGCAGGGGTTCCGTCCCACCAAAGTTGCTTACGAATATCGGTAGCAGGAATTTTGTTATATACCAAATTATTGATTGCCTTAGGATTACTTCGGATGTTGGTAGAACTGAAATTCAAAGACATGTATGCAAAAAACGAGTAGAAATAGGTTGTCTGGTCTGAAATTTGTGCGCTACCCCACATCCATTCAGGATTAGTGATACTACTAAATCCATCTCGGTATTGAGTAGTATTCATTGGTGTATAGCCCGTTCTTGCTAGAGCAGCATAGGTTGCAGCGTTTGTATAATCGCCCATGGTTAGTGCAACTCTTGCCTTTAATCCTTGTGCAACTTTTAAGTTAATGTGCGACTTGGCATCTCGTGCATAAGTATTCGACAAGCGAACGAAGGAGGAGTCTAAGTCGGCATTAATTTGTGCGTAGTTTTCTTCAACAGTTGCTCTTGGCTGGCCCATAATTGTATTGGTCAAAAGCAATGGTACACCAAGTTGGGTATTAGGAACAGTTGTTACATCATACCGCTTGCCATAAAGTTGAACTAGGTTAAAGTAGGCCCATGCGCGAAATGCAAATGCCTGTCCTTTAATTTGATTCTTGTCTTTGTCAGGTCCAACACAGTTATCAATTTTGTTGATTATTGTATTGGCGTTGCTGATAATCTTATAGTAGAACTTCCAAGCGAAACGAGGCAGACCACTACTGCTCGCATTACGATGGTCAATCCATCTGTAAGTCGAGACAAACCAACTGTTTCCTAGGGTGGTCATAACTAGATCCTCACCAAGCAAATCGGCATCGATCATTATTGAACCTTGTCCTGCCTGATCCTGTGCGTCGTATTGAAAGAACATAGCACGGTGGATACCGTTTAATGCGGCGTAGGCATCGGAGGTTGTGTTGAAGGCATCTTCAGCAGGAATCGATTCTGTTGGTGCAGTTTCAAGAAAATCTTTACTACACGCTCCAAGGGAGAGAATTGCTGCTATCCCCAGTATATATTTTATTTTTCTCATAGTAGTAATTATTTTTGTTAAAAGGTAAAGTTAATACCGGCGGTGAAACCTCTTGCTGGTACATATACATTTGAGGTAACTCCAGAAAAGTTTTGCTGAACATTCATACCTGCACGTTTGGTAAACATAGCAATGTTTTCGGCGCCAAAAAATACCTTGCAAGAAGCGAGGTCAATTTTGGTCAACCAAGATTGAGGTAAGTTGTAAGATAAATTTATGTTACGGATGTTTAGATAAGAGGCATCCACCAACCATCTATCAGACGAAGCATTGAAGGTAGCTGTTTTCCCTGCATCCATTCTTGGGATATCTGTGATATCGCCAGGTTTTTGCCAGCGATCCAATATATCTTTGTGAAGGGCTCCACCGTAGGTTCCAGAACTCATGATATTCGCGTAGGTTGCATCATAAACTTTACCTCCAACTTGGAAAGTAATCAGAACTGATAGTTCGAAATTTTTGTAGCTAACGCTATTTGCGATACTTCCCGTAAGGTCTGGAATTGCGCTGCCAGCATAGTGATACTTGGCGTAGTTTTGATTCGTTGCCAAGGTGTCTGATCCAATGATGCGGTAGTTTTTCGCAGTTTGAACCGAGTATTGACTCATATCTCCAGCAAATAGTGCTATACCGTCTGTTGGATCTACACCTTTGCACTCACGTAGCCAGAACTCATAGAGAGAGTGACCCTTCATGAGTTTTTTCGTACCAACGATCAATTCCTCTTGAGGTAACTTTGTGATTTCGTTCTTTACGGTAGATAGGTTTACATCAACAGTCCACTTGAATTCCCTTGTTTTAATGGGGTCAATGGCTAAACTAAGTTCAATACCCCTATTTTCCATACTACCAATGTTCTGTGTTTGGTATACATATCCGCTAGATATTGGCAATGGAACGTCAAAGAGGAGGTTGTCCGACATTCTTTTGTAGATATCAACATTACCTCTAATCATATTGAGGACTCCAAATTCAATACCGAAATCTAAACTTTTATTTGTTTCCCATTGAACATTGTCATTTCCAATATATCCTTGAAGGTAACCGGCTTGACCCGCATTATTGTTACCTAAATTATAGACTGCTTGATAGCCGTAATAGGTTCCGATATTGTCATTGCCTAATTCACCGTAAGAAACTCTAAGTTTTAGTTGATCAATTGCCTTAATGTTCTTGATGAAATCTTCTTGATCGAGCCTCCAAGCACCACCAACTGACCAGAATTTCCCCCAACGGTTGTCCTTTTGAAATCTTGAAGTTCCATCGGCCCTAACTGATCCGGAAAGGAAATACTTGTTATCGAAGTTGTATTCTAATCTCGAAAGGTATCCTTCAGTGGCGTAGTCTCTAGCATAAGAGTCTAGCGAACTCACTGTTGTAAAGTTGATAAGTTCAAAGTTATTGGTGGCAGTTTCAGTATTTTTCATGCCGTATACGTATGCATAGTTGTACTGATAACTTTCATGTCCAGCAAGAATAGTAAAGTTGTGCTTATTGTAGTTTTTCGAATACTCAAGCAGTTGCTGCAAGTTATATATGGTTGTCAGAGAGTTTGTTTTTGATGCTCGTCCAGCAGGTGCACCATCGCCAACTTTAGAGTTTTCGTATTTGGAAAGGTAATAGTTATTTAAGTCCATACCAAAATTGGTAGTTAACTTTAGACCTTCCATAAAGGTGAACTCTGCATATGCTCTAGAATTCATCACGTTCCTATTTATGACATTCTTATTCCATTTGGTTTCTGCCACAACGTGACGACCAGTGGAAGCACCGGATGCTCTATTTGTTCCTACTTGACCATAGTCGTAGAGGCGTTCTCCTTCCAACCCAAGATAATAATCCCCTTCAGTAGTAGTTAAATCGTGAGCATATACTGGGTAGATCGGTCCCATACCTCTGGTGAAGTTAAATGGGTTATTGTAACTCGAACTGTTATCAGCATCATCGCTAACTTGATAGTTTGATTTCGTTTTAGTTCCAGAAACATTAAGACCTGTTTTCAACCATTTCTTAATTCTTGAGTTTACGTTTATTCTACCAGTAAATCGCTCTAGGTCGGAGTTAATAATGTAGCCATCGTCCTTGGTATAGCCCATGGAATACATGTAGTCAGTGTTT
Organism: Williamwhitmania taraxaci; assembly: GCF_900096565.1. Classification (NCBI taxonomy): domain Bacteria; kingdom Pseudomonadati; phylum Bacteroidota; class Bacteroidia; order Bacteroidales; family Williamwhitmaniaceae; genus Williamwhitmania; species Williamwhitmania taraxaci. Next base: position 7,366 of record NZ_FMYP01000088.1, on the reverse strand, counting down.
TCTTGTCCACCGCTGTACATTACAGAGTATTCACTCCGTTTACCTGTGCGTTGTATGTTATCTAGCCAGTTTAAATCTTCCGCAACTAGCGATTTTACTTTAGCATTAGGGTTAAAAACACCATCAACAACAATTTCGTTGTTGGGTACGTCTAAAATATTGAATTTCAGATTGGTGATAAGTCCGTTTGTTGCGGCAAGGTTTGCTACTGCTTCCGTTGGAAGAACGGTTGCATTGTATAATTTATTATTTCTGTCGGCTTCCCACATTAAAGTATAGTAGTCGGCAACTCCAACTCTATCGTATTCCTTAATCCCACGAACAGAATAACCTTGGCTTGCTTTTACTTGAAAAACACTTGTGCCTTTTTTCCCTTTCTTCGTAGTTACAATAATAACTCCATTCGCTGCTTTACTACCGTATAGTGCCGTGGATGCAGCATCCTTAAGAATAGTTACATTCTCAATGTCGGAAGGATTGATACTGGAAAGGGTTCCGGGATAAGGAACACCATCCAAAATATACAGTGGATCGTTTGAGGCGTTAATTGATCCAAAACCACGGATTCTTATTGCTTGTTCAGAACCTGGTTGGCCGGATGCTGCAGTAAATTGTACTCCGGAAGCAGCTCCTTCTAGAGCCTGAGTAATGTTGGTAATTGGGCGGCTGTCAATTTTTGCTGTATTAACCGTTGAAGCTGATCCAGTAAAGGAACTCTTCTTGGTAGTTCCGAAAGCGACGACCATTACTTCGTCAATTTTTTTCGATTCACTTTCGAGTGCAACAGTTATAACATCTTGAACTGGCATTTCTAGTGTTTGGTAGCCAATTGAAGAAATTACTAAAATCGTTGCATCAGATGATACATTTAAGTTAAAGTTACCATCCATGTCGGTAGCTGTTCCTATTGTAGTGCCCTTTACAGTGACGTTTACGCCTGGTAGGCCCATGCCATCCTCCTTGGAGGTGACAGTTCCTTTGATTGAACGCGTCTGTGCGAACGCGCCCTGCAATCCTATTAGGCCTAGGATTGCAACTAAAGCAATGAGCTTTTTCATAGGTTAAAATTAGATTTAGGTTATGATTCTTACAATAATATAATGAATGTCACTATATCCAAAGTTGGATTACCATAGCCTTAAGGGGGAGGGCAGAAACATTTGATGACATACAGACTCAAACAATAGACTTAAACTATTGATGATTATTGATTTTACTAAGTCTATACACTTCTCAGGGTGTATCTAAAATAAATTACTACTCTTTCCCAAAAGTACTACGGTGACGCTTTTTCAAAAATATTGGCAATGATAGGAATAATTATTTTCAAAATATCATATTTGACTCCATCCATTAAAAAAAAGTATTTCTAGCAATTATTACATGGAGGTTGTGTCGAGGTTGAAATTTTCAACGCCTAGGTAATTATGGTTTTTGAAGTAATGCAGCAGCGATAAGAAAGTGAGGATATTTTTTATGTCATTACACCATTGTCCGTTTAAAGAAACACAAAGTTCTAGTAATGCTATGTTGGATATCTACGAGGTATGCTATCGTTGGATGTTCCTTATTCTACAATACTGAAAACACTTACAGTTACTTTTCCTCATAGCGCATAAGGAATAGTAGATCAAATACAATATCTTTTCTTGGCCTTTTTAACCCATTCCAATTGTTTGGTTTCCTACGTCGGACAGTAATGTGGGGTGTTCTTTAAGATGAATGAAAATTCTGTAAATTAGATGTATGGCTTCTTATATGTGCTTCGAAAATAGATCAGAAACTGTTAACACACGAAAAAAATCTTAAACGTTGTAAAAATTGAAAAAATCATCCTTCTTACATTTAACAAAAGTGCCCAAACTCCTACTGAATTTTTCTCAGAAGCGTGACCTCTACTGTGAAGTTGCGTTTTTTGTGCTGCAAAATTAGTTGTCATTTTGTTACATCAATACCGCTATGTTTTTCTACGTCATTGTAATACAGAATGCTATGATAATTAACGCAATAGGTTCAGTGACTTTTGTAACGTAGTAATTAATCTCTTATGAAGTGGTAAAGGTTTAATCTACTGCAAAAAAAAGCTGCCCGAAGGCAGCTCTCATTTATAAACAGTATGTTGTATTGGAACTTAATCGTTCCAAATATCACTCCTATTTAGGAATAGCAACAAACCAATTGTCATTTTGCTCAACACCAGCACCAGAGGCAACCTCTGCATCAGGAATTGGAAAAACAAACTTTGCAACGTCAAAAACTTTACCACCAAACAAAAATGTATTTCCTGTCCTGCGTAAGTCAAACCAGCGGTGTCCTTCAGCAAAGAATTCTCTAACATTTTCTTTTGCAATAAAGGTGAGCAAATCTGCTTGAGTTGCAGGTAAATCTGCTGTGGTTGTGATAGCAGTATTCCTCTGTGCAGTGAATAGTAAAGCATCTTTAGCAGCATCAAGATCAACATTCAGTTGAGCAGTTCCTTCTGCAATAATCAGATACATTTCAGATACCCTGAAAATAGGAATGTTACTTGTTGCTTGAGAGGTTGAGGTACCTTGGAATTTAGCGGGTTGATTCGCTGAGGTGAAAGTCGCTATAAGCGCCTTGCGAATATCTGTAGCATCTAAAAGACTTTTAGTAAATGCAGATATTTGTCCCTTATAGGAGCCATAGAGTGTATTAAGCGAATTTGCTGAGAGGTTGTCGTTATCCGATTTGGCTATTGTGAAAATATCTTCATCGGTAATTGCAATTGACCTCCACATTGTTTGGTAGATGTCATTAGAAACAGCCTTTGGTCCCTTAATATCAATGGCTGTTTGGGCTGCGATTAACGCTCCATTCCAGTCATGCATGTAAAGTTTAACTCTTGCTTCAAGTGCGTAAATGGCACCTTCGCCCATATAAAAAGCACTTAGGCTTTTTCCACCAGCATTATCATACAAAGTATAGTAATCTTTTGCTTTTTGTATTTGGCTTAGGATTTGAGCATAAGTAGCCTCTACGCTAGAGCGTGAAACAGTTGCGAATGGTTCTATAGGCGCATTCTCAAGCAGAATAATACCTTTCTGGGTGTTTTGAACACCTGGTTGGTAAGGTAAGCCGAAAATATTAACCAAGTAAAAATTGGTTAATGCTCTTAATGAATAAGCCTGAGATAACGACTTATAAAGAGTTGCCATATCGTCCTCGTTGGTTGTCGTTTCCAACAATAGTTCTGCCCCATTGGTAGCTCTAACGCACCTGTCAATAACCTTATACCCATAGAGCCATATTTCATTTAACTCCCCTGAGTATTGGTTTGCTGTATACTTGTTAATAGTTACAAAATGGCCACTTGATGCATCTGCTTTAGACACGTCCGTAGCCATATCGCCTAATGCAGGTACATTCATACCTAATAAGCGATAACTACCGAGTGCGTAGTATGCACCATTTATGCCATTATCGACATCGAGAACTGTTTTGTAAGCATCCTCTGTTTTTATTGATTGGTATAAATCAGTTTCCTTTTCACACGAAACGAGGCCAACCAAGAAGATACTAAGTGCTGAAATTGCGATTATCTTCTTCATATTTTTTAACTCCATTTTTTAAGTTTTTAACTAAAAGCCTAAGGTCAATCCAAATGTATAGGTGCGTGGGGTTGGATAATTCCACCATTGCACACCATTGGCACCAATGCCTGATGGATCGAAGCCTCTATAATCTGAAGCAGCAAATGTGTAAACATTATCAGCAGTGGCAAATACCCTCAAACTTTTAACAAACATTTTCTGAAGTATTTCTTTTGGCAGATTATAGCCTAAAGATATAGAACGTATCTTCACGTAATCGCCACTCATTAAATAGCGGGATGAATGCGCACTTTCATTGAACCCATCTATGGCAACAAGCTGAGGAACTTTTGCATTATCGCCTGGTTTCTGCCACCTGTTGTCGTAAACATATTCGGTGAAGTTATTACCAAAACTACCGCCAGTATGTTCATCATAGCGAAGGTTATTTCCATAAATTTTTCCACCAACTGATGTGGTCAATTGAAGTGCAAAATCTATACCTTTATATGAGAAGTTAGTACTGAATGATCCTTGAAATTTCGGACTAGCAGAGCCAAGGTATCTTTTTCCAGCTTCATTGTAGTTGAAGGTTGTTTCTTCACCAGATTCACCCTTATACCACATTCCTCTACCTGTTGCTGGATCAACGCCAGCCCATTCTTTCATCTTAAAGGTATAAATGTCTTTACCTTCTTCAATAATGGTATAGGTGCTTGAAATTGGAGCATCGGTACTTAACTTTTCAATTCTATTTTCATTGTGTGAGCCGTTAAGAGTTACGTCCCAATTGAAGTCGTTTGTTTTAAGAAGGTTTACGTTGATAGACAACTCATACCCTTTGTTTGATAGTTCACCGATGTTTTTGTAGTAGGCGTCTAATCCAGTAGATTCAGATACAGGTACTTCGAAAACCATATCCTTTGTCTTGTGGTCATAGTAATCAGCAGTGATAGAAACTCTATCAAAAATGGTGATATCCATACCTACGTTAAACTTAGCAGTATACTCCCACTTAAGATCATCGTTACCAAACTGAAGGTGAGCGCTACCTGGCTTTTGGTTGTAGTTGTAACCAAAATCGTACAAGTTTCGGGCAGCATACCATGATCCACCAACTGTTTGATTACCTGTGGTTCCATAACTGGATCGAACCATTAGAGTATTTAACCAACCCTTGGTGGACTCCATGAAACTTTCCGATGAAATACGGTATTTTGCTCCAACTGACCAGAATTTACCCCAATAGTTATCTTTAACAAAGCGAGATGATCCGTCTACACGGAAACTTCCAGAAAGGTAGTATTTGTTATTATAGTCGTACTGTGCATTTCCAAAATACGATTGAAGTATTATTTCATCTTTAGTAGATTTTGCGCTACCGGGGATGGAAGTTAGACTTACCTGATTTAAATAATCAACCGCATAGTTGCTACCCGAAAGATAAGCGTAATCAATTGTATTCTTTTGGGCTTCTTGACCAACCATAATATTTACATTATGAACTCCTCCAAATGTTTTAAGATAGTTCATTGTGTTGGTTGAGGTAAGCAGGATGTTGGAAGTATTCCCCTTTTCACCCATTCCTCTCATATCTTTTCCCTGAGGCTGAAGAAACGACCAGTATCCAAACTCGTCCATGAAATAGGCATCCATACCTTCACGTGAAATGAAGAATAAATCTGGGGTTATATTTACCTGTACATATGGCGAAAAGAGGGCTCTGTTTTGCTTAGCAAGACTTTTGTCTCCAAGTCCACTGCGTTGTGCAACAGGATTGTATCCATTTACGGTACTAAAATTCCAAGTTCCATCCTCATTCTTAGGACCATTAATAGGTGCTTGCATGTAGGCCTGAGTCATAGGGTCGGAGAAGTATCCACCGCCTGCACCCATATTGGTTTCGGTATGTGAGAAGTTAGAGTTTAATCCGAACTTAATATAATCCGAAGGTGCTTGATCAAAATTGAAACGAACATTGTATCGGGATAAATCTTTTCCTTTAATGATCGCAGTGTTAGTTAAATAATCAACGGATAGATAGTACTTCATGGAAGTCTTTTCTTTCCCACCGCTTTGGATGTCAATCGTATATTGATTAATCATACCTGTGCGGGTAACTTCTTTCAACCAGTCGGTATCAACTCCTTCAACTCCGGGTGTATACCAATACAGGAAATCTTTCATACCTGCAGCATCATAAGGGAAATTAAGACCATATGCGGTATTGTAGTAATCTACTGTTCCAGCAGCGCCTTTTAATGCGTAGTTGTTAAGAGCAGCCTCCACAGAAAGTTCGGTAAATTTGCTTGCATTTAGCAATTTGTAGTTTTTGGCCTCAGGTAACTTTTCAAAACCGAGACGAGCTGTAAAACTTACGTTGAAGCTGCCTTGCTTACCTTTTTTTGTGGTAATAACGATTACACCGTTAGCGGCACGTGCTCCGTAGATGGAGGTTGCTGTAGCATCTTTTAGAACGGTAATGTTCTCAATGTCTGAAGGGCTAATTGTAGATAAAGGGCTAAAAGTCTGTCCTTCATTTTCGCGCATCCCTTGAACATCACTGGTGAAAGGAACTCCATCCACAATATATAAAGGTTGTGTTCCAGAGTTTAAAGAGTTACGACCACGAATAAATATGGTGGCTGGTGAACCTGGTTGACCTGAACCGGTGGTCATTTGAAGTCCTGTAACATTTCCTTCGAGGGCTCTTACTGGATCGGGACTAAATTTTCCTTCCATTTCCTTTTTTCCAACAGTAGTAGCTGCACCAGTAAAGGCTGACTTACGTGTAACCCCATAACCAGTTACAATCACTTCGTCAATTTGTTTGGTATCTGCTTCCAGAACTACATTAACAACATCCTGGATTGGCATTTCTACCGATTGGTAACTAATTGAAGAAAATACTAAAGTTTTTGCATCTGCAGAAACACTAATGGTAAAGTTACCATCAATATCAGTGGCAGTACCGATGGTGGTTCCTTTTACCGTTACGTTTACGCCAGGTAGGCCCATGCCATCCTCCTTCGAGGTGACTGTCCCTTTGATTGAACGCGTCTGTGCGAACGCGCCTTGCAATCCTATTAGGCCTAGGATTGCAACTAAAGCAATGAGCTTTTTCATAGGTTAAAATTAGATTTAGGTTATGATTCTTGCATTAATATAATGTATGTCATTATATCCAAATTTGTATCTCTATAACTTCTTGGAGGAGGGCTTATACACTTGAGATTTCATAAGGACTTAATGCAATTAGGGTAAATTGCTAATAATTATTGCTTTTACTAAGTCGTTACACTTTTCAAGGTGTATCTAAAATAAATCACTACTCTTTCCCAGAAATTCTACTGCGACAATTACAATAATTGTTTTTGTCAGATGCAATAGTAATGAAATATTTTTAAAATGGTTATGATTAATTAATCCAAAAGCGAAAAAATACCTAAAAATGTTAATAATTGATATTTCGGTGATATTGTGCCACTTGTTTCGGTGATATTGTGCCACAAAAAAAGGATGATTTCGTGACCAAATTTATGAATTAATTTGAGTTTTTTTCATCTTGTTTTTTCTCATTGACTCTCCTGTTAATTCAATGCGATGTGAAGAGTGAACCATGCGGTCTAGAATTGCATCGGCAATGGTTCCTTCGCCAATTGTTTCATGCCAGTTTTTTACTGGTATCTGTGCGGCAATGATAATAGAAGTCTTGTCATATTTCTGTTCAACGATATCCATTAGGGCATTTCTTGCAGGATCGTCAAAGGCTGTTAACCCAAAATCATCCAGTATCAACAGGTCGGTTTTCT